>FR901089.1 GCA_000438295.1 Clostridium sp. CAG:451 | reverse complement strand
ATCGTGGAGCAGTTAAAAATAACTATGTATCTTTTGCATGATTTATCTGGAGAATAATTAGGCGTAATGGAGATGGTTCTATTAGAATGATTTATTCTGGTAAAAGTACCTCAGATACAGGAGATGCTGTTACAATAGGAACTTCAGTATTTAATGATAAGTATTGGGATCCAACTTATGTAGGATATAAATATAATGAAGACTTTTCATTACATGAAAGTAATGAAATAACAGGTTATGACTGGTTTACTAATACAACAAAATATAATTTTGGAACAGGATATACCTTTGATCAATCAACAAAGAAATTTACTTTAACAGGAAATATAAAAGAGTTAACATGGAATGATAATCATGAAGAGATAGTAAATAATCAGTTATATAGCTGTTTAAATACTAGTTGTAATGTAGTATATAAAATCGTTGGGTATGATAGTGCTACTGAAATGAAAGTACAACCAATAAGTTATAGTTCAAATAGTTTATTAACAGCTCAAACTAATAAGACAGATTCACCAATTAAAACAAAACTAGATAATTGGTATAAAACAAATATGACAAGTTATACCTCAAAAGTAGCAGATGAAACATTTTGTAGTGATAGAAGTATATCGAGCGGTTCAGGATATTTAACAACACCAACAACTTTTTATGGACCATATAAACGTTTATACGATAATAAAAAACCAAGTTTAAAATGTAGTCAGAATAATGATAAATTTAAAATGTCAAATGAAAGTGCTAAACTAGACTATCCAGTAGGATTAATTTTAGCTGATGAGGTAACTCTAGCTGGAGGAAGAAGTTACTATAATGGAGCGTATTCTCCAAACAGCAATTATTATCTATATAATGGTAAGTACTTTTGGACGCTCTCTCCGTTTAACTTTAGTTCTAGCTACTCGGATGCTGACGTTTGGTCTGTGATGCCTTCAGGCAGTTTAGATCCGTGGCGTGGCGTGGCGTCTCCCCTCGGTGTCCGCCCAGTTATAAATTTAAGGGCTGATACAGCAATAACTAAGGGTGATGGAACATCACTAAATCCATATTCAATAGGATAATTAGTAAAAAATAGAATATTTGAAAAATAATGTTCTTTTTTTATCTAAAAATATGTTATTATATTATTAGATAGGAAGGCGTTTATTATGGTTAAAAATCCAGGTAATTCTTTTACCTTATTAAGTCTTATTTATATTATACTACTTACAGTTGTTTATTTTTCCAAACCACGAGCCAAAAACTTAGAAACTAAAATATATAGTTATATAGTAATAACTTGTTTAATAGGATGTATAGTCTCCCTTGGTACTTATTTCTTTATGTTTCATATAGATATGTATCCAATATTAAATGAAATATTTGCAAGGAGTTATTTACTATTTATTCTAATATATACATCATTAGTCTCCTATTATGTTCTTGCTATATCAATAAATGATGAGTTACCAGATGAGAGAAAAGAAAAATATATATTCTATAGTAAAGTAGTAGTTATGTCTTTAACCATTTTTTCTTTCTTGATAGCTCTAATACTTCCAATGGAATGTATTAGTAAAAAGGATATGGTATATTCAACAGGACCAGCTGTAAAGTTTGTTTTCTCTTTTACTAGATGTTATGCTTTATTATGGGTTTTAATATTAGTTACTAAAATAAAAAGAATAACTGAAAAAAAATACTATCCTATGATAATATACATTATCTTAGGAGGATTAATATCCTATATCCAAGGAGCTCATCCTGAATACTTATTATCAACATCTATGATTGTATTTGTAACATTTTTAATGTACTTTACTATTGAAAACCCGGATGTAAAATTAATTGCTCAACTAGAACTTGCTAAAACAGGAGCAGAGAAAGCTAATAGAGCTAAAAGTGATTTCTTATCAAGTATGTCTCATGAGATTAGAACTCCTCTTAATGCCATAGTTGGTTTATCAGAAGATATAGAAAGTTATAAAGATAGGGTACCTAAAGAAGTAGTAGAAGATACAACAGATATTAAAAATGCATCAGATACTCTACTTGAAATAGTAGGTAATATCTTAGATATTAATAAAATAGAAAATGATCACATGGAATTAGTAGAACAAGAGTATAACTTTAAAGAAGAAATCACTAAACTAGCTAGAGTAACTGCTACTAGAATAGGAGATAAACCAATAGAATTTGAAATGGATTTAGCTATAGATATACCAGATATTTTAATAGGTGATAAACTTCATGTTAAGACTATAGTAAATAACTTATTAACTAATGCTATTAAATATACAGATAAAGGAAAAGTAAGTTTAACTGTTAAATGTATTAATAGAGGAAATAATTGTAACTTAATAATAAGTGTTCAAGATACGGGTAGAGGAATAAAAAAAGAAAATATAGAGAAACTATTTACTAAATTTGAACGTCTAGATGAAAAAAATACTACTATTGAAGGAACAGGACTTGGACTTGCTATTACTAAATCATTAGTTAACTTAATGAATGGTAAAATAAATGTTCAAAGTAGATTTGGAACTGGTTCATTATTTGTAGTTAATCTTCCTCAAAAAATATCTAAGAGGCAAGAACTTAAGAAAGATAAAGATAGTAATAGTACTAATACCAAAATAAATACTAGTAATAAAAAGATATTAATAGTAGATGATAATAATTTAAATATAAAAGTAACTACTAAGATTCTTAAAGATTTAAAATATCAAGTTGATGATTGTAATTCTGGAAAAGAATGTTTAGAAAAGATAAGTAAAGGTAGTAAGTATGATGTTATTTTAATGGATATAATGATGCCAAAAATGAGTGGAGATGAAACACTAAAGGAACTAAAGAAAGATGATAGTTTTATAACTCCAGTAATAGCACTTACAGCTGATGCTTTATCTGGGTGTGAAGAAAAGTATAAAAACTTAGGATTTAGTGATTATCTATCTAAACCATTTAAAAAAGATGAACTTGATGAGAAACTAAAAAAACTATTAGGTAATGATAATAAGATATCTTGGGATAATGTTGATGAAGTTGTTATTTGTAATGATAAGGAGATGGATTAATTATGAAAAATATTACAATACTAGGTGGCGGAGTTTTAGGTAGTCAGATAGCTTATCAAGCAAGCTATATGGGATTTAAGGTAGTAATATATCTTAGAAGTGAAGGAAGTATAGAAAGATGTAAACCGAAACTTGCTAAACTAAAAGAAACTTATATAGAGGCTATTAATTTAATGGCTAAAGATAAATCATATGATACTTGGTGTAATGGAATATCATCATATGATGATTTTGATAAAGCTAAATGTTTAAAGAAAGCAGAAGATGCCCTTAACAATATAAAACTAGAACTAGACTTAGCAAAGGCAGTAAATGATGCTGATTTAGTTATTGAATCAATGAGTGAAGAGTTTGAAGCTAAAAAGGATATGTTTATAAAACTTAGTAAGGTATTACCTAGTAAAACAATAGTAGTTACTAACTCATCTACTATGTTACCAAGTCGTCTTGCTAAGTATACAAATAGACCAGATAAGTTTTTAGCTCTACATTTTGCTAACTCTATTTGGAAAAATAATATAGCAGAGATAATGAAACAGAAAGATACTAAAGAAGAATACTTTAATATAGTTTTAAACTTTGCTAAAGAAATTAATATGATACCACTACCAGTTAGAAAAGAGAAGTCAGGTTATCTTTTAAATTCTATGTTAATACCTTTCTTGTTTTCTGCTCTTGACTTAGTGGTAAATGAAATATCAGATCCAGCAAGTATTGATAAAGCTTGGACTATTGGAACAGGTTCACCTGAAGGACCATTTCAAATACTAGATATAGTAGGGTTAAAAACAGCTTATAATATAGTAGAAATGTATGTTAAGATACCATCTTTTCTAGCTCCTTATAATTTTAAGGGAATGCATAAATTACTAAAGAAATATTTAGATGAAGGAAAACTAGGAAAGGCTAGTGGAGAAGGATTTTATAAATATGAGAAGTAGTAACGATAGGGGAGAATGACAATGAAAAAAGAAATAATATTTAGTAGTTTATTAGCAGTAATGATAGCAGTTATTGGTCTTAGTAACCTTGCTTTTAAAAAAGATATAAAAGAAACTAAGGGAGTAGATGTAGTACCTACTATGGAAGACGTTATTACTAAAGATAGTAGTTGGTGTCCTACTTTTCAGTTGATATTTAATGATTTAAAAAATGATATTGTAAAACAAGATGTTAAGTTTGATAAGAGTAATACCTTTCTAGATAATTTAAATAAAGAAGAGTTTAAGGAAAGTGACATATCAAGTGATTATTATTATAAGACTTATGGAGTTAAAAGTATTGAACTTAAAAATAAGATAATAAAAGGAATAAAAGATAAATTTAATCAGAAAAGTGATATTTTAGATAAATTTGATTTTACTAATTCATCTCCTAATAATTATTTCTTCTATAGTATGTTATATAGAGAATTTAAATATCCTAAGAAATTTAATAAGTTAGATAATGGGAAGTTTAATGATAAGTATGATGATATTAAATATTTTGGAATAAAAGATAAAGATGAAGAGTTAGCGAAACAGATAAAAGTACTTTATTATAATAATGAAGATGATTTTGCTATTAAACTTTTAACGACATCAAATGATGAAGTTATAATTAATAAGAATCCTAAGGGTAATAACTTTAGAGAAATATATAATAATATAACAAGTAAATATAAAGGATATAAAGATAATGAATTTACTATAGATAGTGATTATTTTAAGATGCCATACTTAAGTCTTAATGTTATGAAAGAATATAAAGAGTTAGAAGGACAACCTATTAAAGATAGTGAAGGTAATTTAATAGAAATAGGGACAGCTCTTCAAACCATTAAGTTTACTCTAGATGATGTAGGAGGAAAAATAAAAAGTGAGGCAGGCATGGATGTAGTGAAATCATCTATTGAGGATAATAAATCAAAAAGATATTTTTATGTAGATAAGACTTTTGCTATCTTTCTTAAAGAAACATCTAAAGATAAACCATACTTTGCAGCAAGAATTGATGATATAAGAAAATTTCAATAATATGACTGAGAATTGGTGATATAAGTATCACTAATTTTTAGTGAGAACTTTTGTTATATATTAGTGTAAAACTTAATAAGGATGTGAAAATATGATTTTAAGAAGCATTGATAATTTAGATGAATTAATAAATAACGATTGTAGGGAACATATAAACACTGTTAAATATAGAATTTCAAATGACGATAGATTAAATAGTAAGGAATTACTAGATTATATAAACTATTCTAAAGCTAGTAAGAAATTTTATGAAATGTCTGATTTTAATGAATTAAAAGCATTTTATTTACACGATATTCAAACTACTACTAGTGCTTTTAAACAATTGAATAAAAAAGAAATAATGATTGCTTATATGGAATTAATTAGATTAAGTGTGATGTATGAAAATATCGGCGAAAAGGCTGGCTTGTTATCACAAACTGGTTTGAATGCTTCTTTGTTAGGAAAAGGTGTATGTGATAGTCAAGCAAAGTATTTGTGTAATTTGTTACTTGCCTCAAATATTAAGGCAATAGCAAGAAAAACATATGAAAAAGGACACAATCATACAGTTGTTATTGCACAACTTGGTAATAAAAAAGTCCTATTAGATCCAACTAATTATGATGGCAGTAAAAATGTATTTATTAAAGGATCAGAAGTTTATAAGAAGAATTTTGGTGATGATGAGTTGTCTTCTTTAGAGGTTAATTATGATGAAATAATTTTTGCTAGAAAAATTACTATGAGACATTTAGTTAAAAAATTTAAAATAGATGAATTGTCAACTAAACTTCAATTAGATACATTAGATTATGATGAAAAAGTAATAAAAATCATTAATTTTATTCAAGATAATTTAATATCAAAAGTTTCTGATAACATGGAAACAAGAGGGGTAGAATTTAATGATAGGGAATTTGATTCTGGTAAATTAATAGAACTATTATTCTTTGCTAACCAGATAGATCACAACTTAATATCAACTGGTAGAGGAAAAGCTAACAGTTATTTATCATTAAAATTATTTAATCAAGATATGGTTATGAATCCTCAGGGCATAAGTGAAAATCATCAATATAATTTTTTAGTATCTGTCTTAGAAAATGGTGAATTTTCATGTGTGAATAAAAATTTGAAAATAATGAATAGAATCGATTTGGTAGAAAATAGTTTGCTATTAAAAAATCAGCTTACTGACCCTTTAAGAAAAATTAAATAAAGTATTGACCGGGAGTTAACCTCCTGGTTTTATAATTTAATTGTACTAAAATTAAGGAGAAATGAAAGATGAAGAGTTTAGTAGTTTATTTTTCTCATACAGGGAAAATTATATTAGAAATATTACAAAGGGTAATACTGAGATAGTAGATGAAGAAATTAGTAAGTTAACTTAAAGTAGAACCAGTTAATGCTTATCATTATAACTATCAAGACTGTTGTGACGTAGCAAAGGCTGAGCTTATTACTCATGAAGGGTCAGGTTTAGGTAGTGTTATGGATGATGTTAGAAAATTATGTCCTAATGCTAAAGTAGATAGTAGTTTAAGTATTGTTGGTAGTAGATCTGAAAATGCTAAAGAAGAATTAAAAAGCTGGTGTATATAATGGTTAAACAAACAGCAGGAAGAGATCAATTAGGTTGTTTTGCTGATGAATTTGCTAATATAATGATGATTTATTATTTGGGGAGGTTTGGTCAAGAGAGAATAAATTATCGTTAAGAGAGAAGTATGTTAACAATAGCTGCTTTAATGGGAAAAGAAGTTTATATTGATGAGTAAAAACTTGTTCTTATTACAAAAAAATGGAAAAATGTGAAAATATGTATCAAAAAATACAGGAAAAATGTGATTTTATGTTGCTGAGGTGAAAATAGACAATATTTCATGATAAATAATAATTATGAAAATATATAAGCTATAGACATACGAAAACCTGTATGCCCAACTATTATAAAAATGTGATAATATATATTTGAGATGAGGAAAAATATCTTAGAAAGGAATGATGTTTAGATACCAGAAGCAGGAAAAGATGCAGTGAGTTTAAAATCAGGTATGGAGCTAAAAAAGATTCATACTTTAGTCATATAGCTATTGAAGTACCTTGTGAAAATACATCTAATGAATGGTGTGAACCAGTAACTGATTAAGAATATGACAAATTAAATTAAAATATAAATAGTGGGAGGTTTTGTATGAAAAATGAGATAATTCTATTTGAAAATCAAAATGTTAAATTAGAAGTTAATATGAAGGATGAGACTGTGTGGTTGACTCAAGACCAAATGGCAAAATTGTTTGGAAAAGCAAAGTCAACTATTAATGAACACATAAAAAATATTTATAAAGAAGAGGAGTGTTTGCAAGAACAAACCATGACTAAATTCGGAAATTCCGAATTTAGTGGAAAACCAACATATTATTACAATCTTGATGTAATAATTAGTGTTGGTTATCGTGTTAAATCACAAAATGGTATTATCTTTAGAAAATGGGCAAGTAAAATATTGAAAGACTATATGTTACAAGGATATGCAGTAAATCAAAAAAGATTAGAGTATCTAGAAAAAACAGTTAAACTTATAGATATTGCTAATAGAATAGATGAAAATCTTGAATATAGTGATGCCCAAGAAATTTTAAAAGTAATAGGAAACTATTCAAAGGCACTTGATCTTTTAGATGATTATGATCATAGGACATTATTAAAACCAAAAGGAAATAACAGTCAAAAGCAAATAAAATATGAAGATTGTTTAGATGTAATTAATAAATTAAGATTCAATCAAGAAAGTAGTCTCTTTGCTATTGAAAGAAATAATGGCTTAGAAGCAATAATAAATAATATTTATCAAACTTTTGATAATAATGATGTTTATAAAAGTATAGAAGAAAAAGCCTCCAACTTCTTATATATGATTGTTAAAAACCATGTTTTTATAGATGGTAATAAAAGAATAGCTGCTACATTATTTATCTATTTCTTAAATTATTATAATATTTTGTATAAAGATGATAAACAAGTTATTGATAATAATACACTTACCGCCTTAACACTACTTATTGCTGAATCAAATCCAAAAGAAAAAGAAATTATAATTGATTTGATTATGAACTTTTTAAGTTGAAAAAATCTAAATTTATTTATTATGAAAAACGGAAAAATAATACAGGGAAAGGTTATTAATATATATGATAATAAAACTTCTGGGGATCTAGATAACAATAAAATTATTCATAATGTAACAGCAGACGTTGAGTATTATCTTGATAATGAAAGAAAAGTTATTGCTGTAGATAATCTAGCAATCAATATAAACAAAATGAATGATTATATTAATAAACCAGTTAAAATATTTGTATATACTAATATGAATTATATTGATATTGTTAATTAATAGAAAACTTATAGATAAATATTATTATAAGATGAATGATATACTGAGTATGACAATAGCAGAAAAATTTAACATAGTGAATATGAGAAAAACTAGATATTAAGAAATATACAATTTCGTCTAACTATCTGAAAGACTAATAACTGGTCTTTTTAATTTGCTTTTTCCATTAAATCACTTTCTTAAGGAAGTATTATAACATGTAAGAAAACGAAATTTTATGAATAGTATAAAAGGTTTTATTTAATAAAGAACATCTAGTGATATAAAATTTAATTAATATTTATAAGGTATTTAGATACTTTTTTCTTTTTTATTTGATATAATATGTTCAGGTGGAAAGTATATGAATTATAGTGAGATAAAACAAGCAGTTAAAATGCTAAGTAGTGAGTGGAATCTAGGAAAGAAGGAAGCAAAAGCAGATAATGATATTTGTGCTTTAATATATTTAATGGTTATATTAGAAGAAAGTGAAGAGATAGTTAAATATAAAGAGGGAAAGAAACTTATCGGATTTTGTGGCTATTCTAAAGAAAATTCTAAAAAACATAAATTATCTAAAAGTTTTTATGGATTTATCAAAAATAGATTATATAAAAGTAAACATATAAAAGATTTAAAAGCTCTTAAAGAGTATGAAGATAACTATTATTATGTTCCAGCTCACTTAAAGAATTATTTTGATGGGGAAATTTCTATACTTATTGTAAATAATAATTATAGAGGTAAGAAAATAGGTGAAAAATTGCTACTTGACGTGTTTGAAAAAGCTAGAAGAAATAATATAAAAAATCTTCAGATACTGACAGATGAATCATGTAATTATAAATTTTATGAGTGTTTAGGATGCAAAAAAATATATGAAACAGTTATTAAAAATAAAGAAACTTTAAACAAAGAAACAGAGATGGCTTTTATATATGAAAAAAGATTATAAGCAGTTTTTGATACGAAGGTTAATTACAAAACAGTTTAGAAACTGGAGGTAGAAATACAATAAATTGAAAATAAATGTATTAGTAATACTCTTATAAAATATATTGATGTAGTCTTAGTATAGATATATAGACATAAAATTTTGAATACTGTGGCCTAATTAAATATATTTGAAATCTTAGGTTAAATAATTATTAATAATTAAATGTTTAGTAATTTGATAAAAAGGAAAGTGGTATTGATGAATGAAAGAAATTATGATGATTTAAAATATAGTGATGAAATAATGTTTTCAATTAAAAGTGATATCTATTTAATTGGTATAATTGAATCATATTTTAACAGTTTATTTTCTAATAAAGTGATTGACGACATGCCCAAAGTAAAAGTACATCCAAATAATAAGTTTTATTATAATGTGTGTCCTTTTCATAAAAATAATTCAGAATATTATGAATTTTTTGTTGATGAACGAGTACATTTATTTTATTGCCTTGGATGTGGCTCTCGTGGTAATGCTTTTGATTTTTTAATGGATGTATATAATTTAGATATTAATAACGTAACTGAAATTTTGGGAGTGATTTCTGACAAGTTTGACGTATCAGTTTTAAATGAAAAACAAATGCAAATTTATAATGTATTAATAAAAGATTATTGTAATTATAAAGAATTATTAAAAAAGAGTGAAGAAAAAACACTTTATTTGACTAACAGAGTAAGAAATTATTTAGAATTACATCAATTAACAGAACAAGCTAATTATGATGATATAAAGAAAATATCAGATAGACTTTGTTGTAGTACTGATTTTGTTAATGATATATATCATGAATCAGTAGATTATAAAAATTTTGAAAGGCAAAAAATAAAACAATTGAGATTAAAAGAAAGAAAAATGGAATTTAATTAATTGATAATCAGATAGATAAAAAAATATCCTTTTTTGGTATAACTAGAAAGATTTACGACTTTGATGAGTTGATTATAGAAAGCTAAAATTTAGAAACAGTAGATGATAAAAGTGGCAAAAGATTTAATTATAAGAAGCAGTAGTGCAGAATTTTTAACCTTTTGTAGTAAGAAGTCAATCACCTCTAAGGTGGGGGATGAATTACGTTTACTTATGCTTGAAGAATACTAAAATTCATAATATAATAAAGTCAGTCAACAAAGAAAGTGTGATATACGATGGAATTAGACAATAATGCACATTCAGCATTTTTGATGCGCTATCATCTTGTACTTGTTGAAAAATATCGCAGAAAAGTATTTGATGACCGCATACTATCATCTTGTACTTGTTGTAAAATATCGCAGAAAAGTATTTGATGATTGCATATCGGATAGAGCAAAGGAAATATTTGAGTATATATCACCGAAATACAATATTACATTACAAGAATGGAATCACGATAAAGATTATGTACATATTCTCTTCAAGGCACATCAAAATACAGAGATAAGCAAATTCATAAACGCATACAAAAGTGCGAGCAGTAGACTTTTGAAGAAAGAATTTCCACAAATACGTCAAAAGCTTTGGAAAGAATATTTTTGGAGTCAGAGTTCACCGAAATACAATATTACATTACAAGAATGGAACCACGATAAAGATTATGTGCATATTCTCTTCAAAGCACATCCAAATACAGAAATAAGCAAATTAATAAACACATACAAAAGTGCGAGCAGTAGACTTTTGAAGAAAGAATTTCCGCAAATACGTCAAAAGCTTTGGAAAGAACATTTTTGAAGTCAGAGCTTTTGTCTGCTTACCACATATGGCGCACCAATTGAAGTGATACGAAAATAATAGAAAGTCAAGGTGAGAAACATTGAATAAGGCATATAAATTCAGAATATATCCAAATGCAGAACAGCAAATAATACTTACTAAAACTTTCGGCTGTGTCCGATTTATCTATAATCAAATGTTATCAGATAAAATTAGTCATTATGAGGAAACAAAGCAAAAGCTGAATAATACGCCTGCACAGTATAAGTCTGAATTTCCATGGTGCACTGATTGAAGTGATACGAAAATATATAGAAAGTCAAGGTGATAAACATTGAATAAGGCATATAAATTTAGAATATACCCAAATGCAGAACAGCAAATAATACTTGCTAAAACTTTCGGCTGT
>FR901088.1:5721-53154 GCA_000438295.1 Clostridium sp. CAG:451 | reverse complement strand
AAGATATTTTTTCATCTAAATCGATTGTGTTCACCTCCCTTCGCTCCTAATCTATCACAATAAAAATTAGAAAGCAAAAAGGAAAAATTGTAAATTAGGCCTGTTTTACCCTGTCAATTCAACAAATTGAAGGAGCAATTTAATAAATCTTCTTATTAAACATATCGGAAAATACAAAATCTCCTTTTCAAAGTAGAAATTTAAAAAAATGAACTTTTTTAATTCACTTTATAGATTAACTCTTTAACTACTAACCATATCAAGATTATTAATTTTTCTAAATTATTATAGACACATTAAAAGATAGTCAGGTAATGGCTATCTTATTTATTATCTTTTTCTTCTTTAATTGTTTCTTTTAAGATTGATCCAGCAGTTACAAGATTTTGTAAATCACTAGGAACAATTATCTTAGTTGCTGTACCATTAGCTACTTTAACCATAGCTTCATAACTTCTTAGTTTTAATACTGCTTCATCTGCTTTCGCTGCTTTAATTAGTTTAATACCTTCAGCTTCCGCTTCTTTTACTTTCATAATAGCTTCAGCCTTACCTTCAGCTTCTCTAATTTCTGCTTCTTTCTTTGCATCTGCTCTTAGAATAGTACTTTCTTTTTCACCTTCAGCAATTAAAACAGCTGCTTTCTTCTCACCTTCTGCTTGAAGAATTTTCTCACGTCTTTCACGTTCTGCTCGCATTTGTTTTTCCATTGCTTCTTGAATATCTCTAGGTGGTAAAATATTTTTAACTTCAACACGATTAACTTTTATACCCCAAGGATCAGTTGCTTCATCTAGAATTGATCGCATTTTAGAATTAATTATATCTCTTGATGTCAATGTTTGATCAAGCTCTAACTCACCGATAATATTTCTAAGGGTTGTAGCAGTTAAATTTTCAATAGCATTTATGGGATTTTCTACCCCATAAGTATATAGTTTTGGATCAGTTATTTGAAAATAAACAACAGTATCTATTTGCATCGTAACATTATCTTTCGTAATAACTGGTTGGGGTGCAAAATCTTTTACTATTTCTTTTAAAGTTACTGTATTAGCAACTCTATCAATAAAAGGAATTACATAGTGTGGACCTGTTCCTAAAGTAGCATTATAACTACCAAGACGTTCTACTACCTTTGCTTCTGATTGTGGTATTACTTTGATTCCTAGTATTACTATTACTAGAATAATTATTAAAATTATAAATAACATTTTATCACTCTCCTATTTTCTCTACCTTGAGCTTAACCCCATCAATAGATAATATTTTTACTTTTTCATCTTTTTTTAATTCAGTATTACTATATGCACTCCATCTTTTTCCAAGAACTTTTACTTCCCCAATTTTATCTTGATTAATATCTTCTGTTACAATACCAATCTTATTAATTACCATATCAAGATTAGTAGCTTCTACCTTCTTAACTTTAAGTCTACCTATTATTGGTTTAGTTAATATTATAAGAAGAAAAGAAGTTATAACAAAAGTGATAATATCTAACACTATATTACTAAAACTAACTTCTACTACTAAAGCTAATAATGCTCCAAAAGCAAACCAAATAGTTACTAAATTAATAGTTAATAATTCAGTAATAATTAAGACTATAAAGATAATTAACCATAGAAAACACACAATATTTACCTCCTTGCTCTAATAATACTATATTTTCTAAATAATTACTACTAATTATTTTATTTTGTCTTGGTATAAATTTTTTTACCAGTTTTGGAATCATTTTTCATTCTAATTAGAGCCTGATATAAAGTTCCACTATAAAGTGGTATACCCTTATTACTTAAATCAAGAGTAGCTTGTTCCATATCTTTTTTATTATAAGAAACACTCCTATTTTCTAAATAGAAATTAGCACTATAAATTGATGTTTTTCTTTTCATATTTTCTAATCTAGAAACACTAATGCTTGAAAAAATAGCATTATGAATAGTCATATAATCATTTATTAATTTACTTTCATTTACTCTATCAAATCTTGATGACATATCTGCTATTAAATGAGGTGAAACTCCATACTTTTCATAATGATTATATAAATCATATGGTACCTTTCCTTTATGACATCTTTTCATTTCTAAAGCCACTTCTCTAGCTGACTTAATTATAAATATAATAAATTTTCTACTAGTTTCCATACATTTATCATTAACTTCAATTGCCAAATCTTCGTCTATCTCGGTACAAATTCTTCTATAAAACTTAAAGTCTTTTTCACTAATACCAGCAGTCTTACAGAATTTCTTTATTGTAAAATCATCACTTTTAACAAATGTTCTCATAGCTTTAACTGCTTCTTCACCATATTTACCAATATCATACTCTAATTTTTTTCTAGTCTGCTCTTTATTTTTAAGAGCCCTTTTCTCTTTAATTTCCATTTTTTTCTTTTTAATTACTTCACTTAATTCTTCATCTTCCATAGCAACATTTAACAATAAAGCTTGTTCATTTCTAGATATATTATGCTCTTTTGCCACACAGTCATAAAAGCTAGTCATACTGTCAAAACTACCATTTTTAAGTATATCAATGAATTTTCTAGCTTTTGTTAATTTTTCTTTTCTCTCTTTATTTTTTAATTCTTCCTCTAGTTTTATAGTTAGCAACGAAAAAGCCTTTTCATCATCTATTTTTTTACTAGCCATAGAAATAATATCAAAAGCTTGTTTATAAGTATAACCTCTAGCATCTATATATCTACCTAACTCTTGCTCCTCTTTCATTAGCCATATAAGTTTTTTTGCTTCTACTAAACAAATATCATCTAGTCTTTTTAAATACACAGAATGATATAACTCAGTAATAATTGCTAACCCTAACGTATGTGTTTTACCTTTTTTTGTAGCAAAAGGTATTTCTTCTTTTTTATAATAACTATTAATTGTAGTAGCACCATTAAGTTCCTTTAAAGGTAAATTTACAAAGTAACTAGTGGTTTCTTTTTTTGCCCGTTCTCTATCTTTAGCTTCATTAAATTCACTATCTATTGAATTTTTAAAAATATCTTCATTTTTACTTCTTAACCAATCACAAACTGCTCTAAATTTCTGATAATCTTCTGGTTTAACATACCTTTTAGCATAGCTACCAATTGTATAATCAGATACATCTGCTAAATTATAAGCAAGTGGTAATAATCTATTTAAAGTATCACTAGTATATATATCTTCTAACTGTTTAATAGCTTCTTTTTCTTTTAATAATATTGGAGCAAAAAACTTCTCACCACTTTTAGTTTTCAAAAGATAAGGAATATATGAAGCAAATCTATCTAAATCAAGAGAATGACTGTTGCTTCCTATTAAATAGAAAAATGAATAAATATCAAAATCAGTATTATTTTCTAATACCTTATATCTTGCTATTACCTCTTCTAAATGAGCATCTTCTTTAATACTATTTATATAACTACAAAATTCTTCTATTTTAAATGAAAAGTTTTGTTTTCTATATTCTTTATATATTTCTCTAAAGACATCAACATCATCATGATAGTAGCTATTATCATCTATATAGTTATTAGAAAGTCTTAAATATTTTCCTATTTTATTAAAATTAACAATCTTTTCACCATCAGTATATTGATCATAAAGTTCTATAAATTTCAAAACATTATAAAAGTTTGGTCTTCTAGGATTAATTTTTAAATTCATATACGTAAAAATACCAATATTGTTTGGTGCAACACTCATATTTAAAGCTAATAACTTTATTACATTAAGTTCATCAATTGAGTATTTCTTATTTTTTATATCCTCAATTATTTTTTCTCCATTAAAGTAATCATTTACAGATTGATACTCTAAAGGATTAAGTCCTAAAAATTTAGCAAGTAAAGAATAATCTACATTAGTAGATGCATCTATGACCTTTTTTACTATTGGAAGGTCTTTAATAATTCTAGTATTATCATACAACTCATTTAATAAATCTACATCTTGTTTAGTTATTTTATAATCTTCATTATTAACCACTTTTTCTAACTGAGTCAATGCTTCTACTAATTTCTCTTTACTTCCTAAAAGACTTAATTTACGAAAATGAACAGTCGAATAAACACTAGCAATATAGTTATATAAAACATCTATAGTAATATTATAATATTTATTGTCATCAATTTCTATTAAGTATAATAAGGAAGATAAAAACTTTTTATAGTCATAGTCCTTATCAAATATTTTACCACTTATCTTTGAATTGATAATAAATGGTAATTTTAAATTAGTTCTAGCATAATAGGAACTTTTATTACCATACTGTACTACAGCAGCTGTAAGTGAACTAATATCTTTATTTTTAATTTCTGCTAAGTCTAAAATTATATCAGGCTCCCTTGTTACCATAAAATAAAGCTCCAAAGCCTTTGTCTTATCATTATTAGCTAGTGTCCATATAATTTTATCTATCATTATATTTTCAAGTTGTTGCAAATACTCATTTTTATCAAACATATATTATCCCCCTTAAGTACGACTTATTATAACAAAATGATATTTCTTAGTCAATTTTAAATCTTCTTTTTATTTGTCAATTTATAGCTAATAATTGATGGCCTATAATACTCATTAGTAGCTTTAATTGTTTGATCAAAATTAACCTCATCAATTCCTAACAACTCAAAACATTTAAGTATAGGTAATTTCTTATCATAGATTAAAGAATCATTTAATAATAAGACATCCTCTAAGCTATCTTCTTCTTTTAATAAATAACTACTATATGCCGTTCCAATAAAGTATCTATATATAAAGTCAGGTCTAAATCTTATATTTTTTCTAGGATTATTCTTATCAAAGCCATTAATATCATTTACTAAAGTATGCAAAATAAATAAGTATTCATCTTTAGTCATATTAGGAAAATCAAGTTCTTCTCTATAATCAATAATAAATTGATAACTATCTTCATCTATATAACCTATCTTATCTTTAATATTTAATAAAATGCTATCATTATATAATTTGTTACAAGAGTAGTTATAAGAAAGATATCTAAATAATCTACTGACAGCAATATCATTTTTGGAATAACCTTTTTCATAAATAAAATCTAAGTATTTATTTTCCATATAAATGGAAATAAGTTCAGAAAAAACAGGAGAAGCTAAATAAGAATCTAAATTCAAATAGTGAAAAAATTCATGAATAAGAGTTTTCCCATCAGCTATATTACCATTAAAAGCAACATTATATAAATTTCTATTATTACTGATATAGGCATTATTACTAAAATCTTTAGTGTCATTAATAGAATCACAAAAGCCAAAACTTCCATCATTTAAACTTCTTTCAAAGTAATAAGTATAACGTTTATCAATACTGTTTAAAAACTCACTTACCAAATCAAGAGTTTCCATTCCATCAACAAATTGATTACATTCTAAACATAGTTCATTACTACCTATAATTTTAAAAGGATCAAGCCTTTTCTTTGCTTCTTTTAAAAATTCTATATTAGACTTTAATGTATAAAGATAAAATGAATATTTATGACTATCTAAATATTCATCTAATTCTTGATTAAATTTTAAATAATTCATCTTTTTTTACTCCCCTGATAAGTTTAAAATAGTTCTACAAATTTAGAATAAAAGTTACAAATAGCTATAACAAATATAGAATAAGTAAATAACTTAATAAGTGGCAAGCTATTTCCATAGAGAAATGTCTACTGAAATAATTAATTGTTTATTATCTATTTTTTTCTATAAACTTTTCTGATTGAGTTTTCCCATCTTTCTTTATTCTCTTTCAAGGTTTCTCCTGCTATATAATAGCCATTTGTTGTTAAAATTTTCTTTCCTTTACTAGTTTTAATAAATAAGGAGTCATCTCCTCCGCCAATCATAACAGTAGTAGTTTTACTTTTGTTTGGATGTCTCTTATGATATTCAGCCATTATCTTTTGTTGTTCATCAAAGTCGAGCTGTTCATATTCATCATAAGACATACCAATTGTATTTAGTAAAATTTCATTAACATTATCCTTTATTGTATTTTCTGATTTCACTATTTTCACCTTTTACAATAACAATTTATCGCTAAACTAGAAATCTCTAGTTTCTATTAATCTGGTGTCCCCGATTGGAATCGAACCAACGACCTATTGCTTAGGAGGCAATCGCTCTATCCTACTGAGCTACGAGGACATAACTACATTTTAGCACAATTTGACTAAAATGTAACAATTTTTTATTTATTCAAAATCACAAAAAGCATATAGAATAGTTTCTAATTTACCTATTATCTTCTTCTTAAACTAATAGTTTCTTTTTCTTCATTAGTTTGTTTCATATCATCTAATAACACTGCATCTTTTTCTTGTAATGTTTCTCTTATTAATTCCTGAGTATTATCTTTTCGTTTAGGAAGATGCAATATTTCTAAACTTCCATTGAAGATAGTAGCATTTGGAAACAAATTTGCAACCGACTCTATATATTCACTATCATAATTCTCGCTTTTGGTACAAATCCCATTTACTAAACTTGAAGGAATTCCTCCCGGAATTGCAGACCAATCACACCTTGGTAACATACCTTCTACATGAAAAACTTTGCCATAGGGAGAAAAGGGCTCAATTACTTGATCAAATAATTCTATCTCTTCTTCTGAGTACATTTCTGTAATTTTCTCAGGACTTTGCTGCTTAACCTTTTCATATTCAAAATAGTCTAAATGCAATAATTGTTTAAAAATAGGATTTGTACTATCAAAGAATAATAGAACTTTTCCGTTTTCAAATTTCAAATCTATAAGATTGAATTGTTTAGCCAAACTTTGTTTTTTTAAATCATCCAAACCATCTTCTTGATGTATTCTACTAACAAAAGTACAAAAAACGCCTTCTTTTTCGCTCTCTATTTTTCCAAACCATTCACTAGCTAGAATTCCATACTGAGATATTCCTTTCAACGATTCTAAAGAATTAGAGCATTTGTGACTAATCATACCAGGAAGTATTTCTACCTTTCCATCATTTTGTGGAAAAGGTTTCACATCTATTTTTTTACTCTTTTCTTGAAGCTCTAAATATAACTTTTCAAGTTTTTTAACAATGTTTTGTCGTCTTTCATCACCAAAAAAAGGGTATTCTGATAGCAACTTATATTCTACTTCTACTTCTCCCAAATTACCACCTCTTAATTTCATTATTCATCAATCTCCTCTTTTACTTTTTTCTTCTTAGTATAAACTTTTTTATAATAGCAAGCTCCACACAAAGGAACATATTCTATCTTTTTATTAGCCCCATCTATTTCTATTTCTTCTCCATTAAAGGTAAATTCTCCATCTACTTTTCTAGCATTAAACTTAGCTTTTTCGCCACAAAGACATAAAGAGTTAGTCTCAAGCTCTACAATATTATCAGCAAGAGCCATTGGTCTAGCACTACCTGCAAATAATTCACCCTTAAAATTAGTTCTTAATCCATAACAAGAAACCTTAATATTTGCTTTCTTATTAATCATCCATAATTCTTCTATTTGTTTTTCAGTTAAAAACTGTACCTCATCAACAATTATATGATTACAAAATAATATATTTTCTATATTACTAGTAGTTAATATTCTATCTTCTTTATCAAGCAAAATATCAACCTTTCTAGTTTCTCCTTTTCTATTGATAATATAATCATTACCCTTAGTATCAATCATAGGTTTAATTAGCAAAACAGTTTGACCATTTTCTTCTAAATCATGAATCTTTTGAAAGATTCTTGTTGTTTTACCACCTTTCATCGCACTATAGTAAAATGATAAATCTTCTTGCATTTTTAATCCTTCTTTCTAAAATGATGATAGCAATGTATCCATCTCTTCTTTTTCCTTGCTATCCATTGAATTAGTTTTTAAATCTTCATTAAACCAATCAGGTAGTATTTCTTTTTGTTTACTAGCTACTACTTTATTATTCTTATTAGTATTAGTAGACATAATCTTCTTCATCTTTTTATATTCTTTTTCAGTAAGGTGCATTGCCTCTTCAACTGTTTCAATATTAAGTCTTTTCCACTGACCAGCTATAGTTTCTAAATAGCTTCTATTTAGTTTTTGATTATTAAGTTTTAAAGCATATGATATTAAAACATTAACTACTCCTGATGATAATTTTTGTTCTATCATTAAGTCTTCAATAAGTTTTAAGTCACGTTTAGTAGGTTCTGCTCCTTTTTGTTTACTCTTTAAGTAGTCATAAGGAGAAGTATTTTCAAAGGTATAAGCCATCTTAGCCCATTTAGAATTATCTCCTTCTGGTTTTTTTAAAAACTCTGGCTGTCTTTGATAGATTAATGTTGGAAGACTACCAGCATGATCAAACTGATAGTAGTTTCTACAACTCTTTCTAAGTAATGTTCTATCAACTAGTCCTTTTTCATTAATAGATGACTGCACCAGTCCTGCCATATTAGTAGTATCAAAATTATAAACAAGGGCTAGTGAGTTAATTAACTCTTTTACATCCTCTGTAAAACATCTACTAGATACAATAGATCCTGGAATAGAACTTATTAATAGATTGAAATCAATAACTCTTTTAGATATAATCTTAGCTTCTTTTCTCTCTTCGATAATATCCAAAACTTCAAATGGTTTTAAATTACTACTTTCAAACACTTCATCAAAAGAAGAACTAACATCTTCATAATCTTTTAAACTAATCTTCGGCACTTGAAATATTTCTTGTCTTTTAGCATATTCTTTTTTACCTATATTATTATATAGAACAATATTTAGTATGGGGTGATGAAAAAACTCACTAGCCGAAATAGGGGAAAACAAAAGATAAACATAATGATTAACATTTCCTTTTTTAATATAAGTCTTAATAAGACCAACTGCTTCTAGTTTTTCTCTAGCAATCATTATATCTTCAAGTTTTAATTGCATAGTAGCCATCAAATGGTGATGATTTAAGTCTTCACTCATTTGGTTTAGAGAATCAAGATCATCTACTAAAGCAAAGTATAAACTAACAGCAGTATAACCAATAATCGGTTGATAAAGCATTGTTAAAAGTTTACGGTCTTCACTATGAAGAACTGTTTTATTAATAACAATATATTGATCAGCTGGTAAGATAGTTAAATTCTTCATGATAAGACCTCCCTTAAAAAATTATAAACTAAAAAGATGTCTTCTTCAAGAAGAACATCCTAATTATCTAACTTTTTTTGTAATTCTTTAAGTTTTGATAAGAATTCATTAGTCTTTCTAATTTCAGCATCAAGCTTATCATAGTTAGCTGTATTTTCTAATTTAAGAGAATTATCACTAGATAGTTTATCTTCTTCTATCCCAAAGATAGGACTAATAACTGGTGTTGGTTTATAAGGAGTTTTAGACTTAGAGAACAACTCATCCATAGTTGGTATCTTTACCTTAGGAGCTTCTACTTTGATATCTTCATAGCTAAATGGTACTTCCTCTTTCTTAGTTTCTAATACTTCTATATCTTCATCCTCATTTTTAAGTGCTACTACTTCCTTATCCTTTTTCCATTTAGCTTCTAACTCTTGTAAAGTAATAGGTTCATCCCCATCATCTTCATGTTTTATTATCTCATCCTGAGTAATAGTCTTACCCTTCTTTAATAACTCATCTAAACTGATAATAGCATTTTGTTCTTGATCTTCTTCAAAATTAGTTAAACTAATATTCTCTTGTTTAACCTCATCTTCTTTAGTATCAAGCATCTCATCTAATACAGGAATAACTTCATCATTAGTAACTTCCTTAAATGGTTTAACCTCTATTGGTTCAAAGATAGGTTTTTCTTCCCTCTTATCTTGTTCAATCAATTGTCTTTCAAGTCTTTTTAACTCTTCCTTAGCTTCTTCCTTAGTATAGACTTCATTCTTATAAGTAATTCCACTAGGATTAGCATCTAATATTTCAACTTCAGAAAGAGAATTATCATTTAACTTAATCTCTTTAGTAATAACGTTTTCTTCTTTCTTAGGCTCAATAACTTCTGTTACAACTGGAGTAATAGCTATAGGAGATGTAAATGTCTCTTTAACTACTATCTTAGGAGGTTCTTTCTTCTCTTCCATTACTAAAGGTTTAATTTCTTCTCTTACCTTTTCTTGTTCAATTCTAAAGACAGGTGGTAAAGCTGCTTCTTGTTGTTCTTTTTCTAAAATCTTTACTTTTTCTGCTAATTTTGTCAATTCTTGAGTGTTTGTTTTTAACTTTTTTTTCTCATCCTTCTTCTTTATGAAAGATATAACCCATAGAATTATATATAGTAAAATAGCTGCTAATAAAATAATAAACAGTATAAATACTTCCTTCTTAGCTAAAAAATCAATTATCTCTTGCACTATCATTCACCTCTTACACTTCTATACTAACTATATCATAATTCTTAGAAAGAAGAAAAGTAATTTATTAGTTTTAAATATTTTTTACATCTTATTTACAAGGAGGCTTCATGAAAAAAGAAACGTTTATTAAGTCTACTATTATCTTAATGATTGGTGGTTTTCTAACTAAAATACTAGGTATGATTATAAAAATAGTTATGAGCAGATTAATGGGGAGTGAAGGTATTGGTCTATATATGCTTGTTTTACCAACCTTCTCTTTGTTTATTGGTCTAGGTCAGTTTGGTCTACCTATCGCTTTATCTAAGATGGTAGCAGAAGATAAAAAAAACAATAGAAATTTAATGTCTTCTTTAATAGTTACTTCTATAGTTATTAACTTTTTCTTAATTATCTTTTTAATTATCTTTGCCCCTTTTCTTGCTAATAAATTATTACAAGAAGAAAGATCATACTTACCAGTTCTTGCTATAGCAGTAGTAATACCTCTAACATCCACGTCATCCATTGTAAGAAGCTATTTCTTTGGTAAACAGCAAATGTTTCCCCATGTCTTTTCTAACTGTTTAGAAGATATAGTTAGACTCTTTCTAATGTTTACCTTAATCCCTTTATTTCTTCCTAAAGGCTTAGAAATAACAGTTACTGTAGTAATACTATCTAATGTTATTAGTGAACTAGTATCTATCCTTGTTTTATTTTTCTTTCTTCCTAAAAATATTACTTATAAAAAAGAAGATTTTCATATTAGAAAATCTTATATTAAAGACGCTCTAGATATTAGTATTCCTACTACTCTTTCTAGATTAATTGGTAGTATTGGCTATTTCCTAGAACCAATTATTTTAACTACTACTCTAAAGTATAGTGGTTATACTTCTAGTTTTATTATTAATCAGTATGGAATCATACAAGGTTATGTAATGCCACTAGTACTTCTTCCATCTTTCTTTACTCTTGCTATCTCCCAAGCCCTTCTACCAGTCATTGCTAAAGCTATTAGTGATAAGAAACTAGACTATACTAAGAAAAAGATTAAACAAGCGATACTTTTCTCTTTATTAATAGGAATACCTGCTACTATCTTATTTATCATTATGCCAAAGTTCTTCTTAGGGATAATGTATCATACTAATCAAGGTAGTACTTACCTAAAGATATTAGCACCTATTTGTCTATTTCAGTATATCCAAGCACCCCTTGCTTTTTCACTTGACGCCATGGGAAGAAGTAAAGACAATTTAAAAGCTACTATGTTAGGTACTATTATTAGAACTATTACCCTATTCCTTTTCTCCTTATTAAAAATTGGTTTATATGGTTATATTATTTCTACTAGTATTCATGTCATCTTTGTAACCACTTATAATTACTATCAAGTAAAGAAATACTTAGCAAATTTCACCACATTTTCACAGAAATAAAGTATACTATAGATGAGGTGGTTTAATTGATTAAAATATTAGTTGTAGATGATGAAGAATATATAAGAGATGTAATAGTAACTTATCTAAATAATGAAGGATACCAAACTTATCAAGCAGAAGATGGCTATGAAGCTTTAGATATGCTTGAAAAAGATAAATATGACTTAATGGTACTAGATATAATGATGCCAGAGATGGATGGATTTACCCTTCTTGAAAAGTTAGATGCTAACAAGAAAGTTCCTACTATTATTTTATCAGCACGAGGGGAAGAAGTAGATAAGCTAACTGGTTTTGATAAAGGAATAGATGACTATCTTTGTAAGCCTTTCTCTCCTAAAGAATTAGTAGCAAGATGTAAAGCTATACTAAATAGAGTATCTACCAAGATGGATAATTATCGTTATAAAGATTTATTTATAAACTTTCTAGAACACAGTATTACTATTGATGATGAAGAAATTAATCTAACTCCTAAAGAATTTGAAATACTAGAATATTTTATTAGAAATAAGAAAGTTGCTATTAAAAGAGAAAGTCTATTAAAGTATATTTGGGGTTATGACTTTTATGGAGATGATCGAACAGTAGATACTCATATCAAAATGCTTAGAAATCATCTAGGAAAGTATCGAGATTTAATAGAAACTGTTAGAGGAATAGGTTATCGCTTTAATGATGAAAAATAGTTTAAAAAGAAAGATATGGCAGTATTTAATAATATTTTCTTTAGTGATTATTTTATTTCTTTGGTTATTCCAAGTAATATTTATTAATAAGTATTATGAATATACTAAAACTAAAGATATAAAACATATTGCTAATAAGTTGTTAACTGCATACAATAGTGAAAATATCTATAATACTCTAGATGAAATATCTTATCAAGAAAATCTTTGTATCGAAATAACTTCTAGTAATTCCACTTTATATCGATCAAGTACTACTTCTAACTGCTTATTCAGTAAAGGAGTATTAAAAGAAAGTTTTATTAATAGTGGTAATAAAGAAGAAACTTATAATTTACAAAATCCCCAATTTGCTAATAAAACTATTTTAGAAGCGATTAAGTTAGATGATAATTTATATGCTTTTTTATCAACCTCACTTGAACCACTCGATTCTACTGCTAAGATTTTAAAGGAACAGTTACTAATTATAAGTATCTTAATTTTATCTCTATCCCTGCTTATCGGTTATTTTATTTCGAAAAGGCTATCAAAACCAATAGTAGATATATCTCAGAAAGCTAATCTAATCGCTAAAGGCAAAATAAAGAAAGAGTTTACTAGTGATAGTGATATTCTAGAGATAGAAGATTTAAATAATTCTTTAAATGAAATGATGGTTGAGTTAGGAAAGACAGAAGAGTTAGAAAAAGATTTACTAGCTAATGTCTCTCATGACTTAAAAACTCCTCTTACTATGATAAAAGCATATGCTGAAATGGTTAGAGATCTAACTTATAATGATAAAGAAAAAAGAAATAGTAATTTAAATATCATTATAGAAGAGACTGATAGACTAGCCTTACTAGTCAATGATATATTAACACTATCTAAATTACAACAATCAATGGATAATCTAACATTAAGTGAATTTGATTTAATTCTTCTTATAAAAAATATTCTAAAGAGATTTACTATTTATGAAGAAAAGTATGGTTACAATATTATTTTTAAACATACTAATATTAGAAAGCTAATGATAAAAGCTGATCAAAAGAAGATTGAACAAGTTCTATATAATTTAATTATCAATGCTATTAATTATACAGGAAGTGATATGAAAGTAGTTATTAATATCAGTAAAGTTAATAATCTTTATAAGATTGAAGTTATTGATAGTGGTAAAGGAATTGATGCTAAGGACTTAGACAACATCTTCGATAAATATTATAAGTCTGAGAAAAAACACAAAAGAAATTTATATGGCACTGGTCTTGGTCTATCTATTGTTAAAAGTATTTTTATTCTTCATGATTATAAATATGGTGTAGATACAAAAAAAGGAAAAGGTTCTAGTTTCTACTTTTACATTTCTAAAGTAGAAGATTAACCTTTTCCTTTTAATTTAATTAAAAAAAGTCATCACTTTTAGTTGCCTCAGCTTGTTAAACTATGGGCGATGTAAAACAAGGTGGTAAAGAGACGCTGTGATGACTAGAAGCTGTAAACAACTTCCATTAATAATATATAACATATTTAGAAAATTTACAAGTACGAGTTTTCGTAATTTTTTATTTTTGCTAAATAATAATAACTTTTCTTATTTTAAACTGATTTTATGCAACAAAAGTCTGTCCTTGTTGAGCTACATTTTCTAAAGGTACTTTAGCTATAGACTTAATATCTGTCAAAGCTTGTCTTATTCTAACAGCAGAAGGATTATTATTATTTATTCCAATTTCTATAGCTTGTTCAAATAATTTAGAATTTTCACTAGTAGGATCTAAATAATCATAATCAAAATTTTTAACTGCTATACCAAGTAAGTTGTCATTATTAAGTAATTTTTCTTTCATATCATTAGCAGAAAATACATCTTTTGATAATTCTTCTTTCACAAAAGATAATACTTGTTGCATCCTATCCAAGTAAGTAGCATCTTCACTAGATTTCTTACCACTACCTGCAAATGACTTAATCATATTTTCCATTAATAAAGCTATATAATTGTTTGGCTTAACCTTGCTTGCTAAAGTTCTAGCATTAGATGATGACGTAAATCTATTTGCTTCACCTGTCTTTAAATATTGACTAATAGCATAAATACCTTGTCCAGAGCTATACTGATTATCTGAAATAATTGCTGCTATATTCAAATCAAAAATGGTATTAACATTCTGATAAATTAAGTCATCTTTTTCTGTAATAGCAATATCACTATTTCCCTTGGCTACTTCCTCTAATTGGGTTTTCCTTATTTTTAAGTAATCACTTATTTTTTGATAATTTGTTATCATTTGATTATCAGTCATTTCTTTTTCACTGTTATTATTAGCAACAGGGACTTTTTTTACTACGTCATCACTAGGAATAGAAAATTCATTAGTTAACTTATCAATAATATCATTACCGTATATAGTAAGCATTGCTTCTTTACTGGTTATATTATTTGAAATGGTATCATCTGCAAGTTTAATCATTAATTTATGCTGTAGCTTTATCTTTTCATCTAGTGTTGCATCAGTTACTTCATTAGGATAAAAATCCTTAACTAAAACATCATTATAAACTATATTAGGATACTTACTACTTGATTTTCTATTCAATATAGGGGCAATATCATCCATAAACGTTAACTGTCCTTTTAAAATATTCTCCATAGTCATAAGTCTTGACTTATATTTTTCAATTGCCTGATTTATATTTCCAATCATTTTACCTTTGTAAAGTTGTTCAACATATCTTGTGTATTCTTTTAAATCATAATATATCATAATATTATTAACAATAATTTTAAGATTTTCTTCAATCTTTACTTTATTCATTTCAAAACTAGTAAATGTTTTAAATTCCTTATCTTCAGTTAAAACTTTATTACCATCTGGAATAACAGAATAATAGTTACTTCCATCATCAAGTTTATATTTAGCATAAACTAAGTTATTTACTTGTTTAAATTCTTTATCAACTATTTTATTATTTATCTTATCAAATATATTGAACTCCTTTTGCTTAGTAGTTGCAACTTCAATAGCTTTATTTTCTTTATCATTAGCTAATAATCTTTTCTCTTCATTAATCAATTTAGTTAAAGTAGTCAATTGCAAGTTTTTTTGTTCACTTAATGCTTTCTTATATAATTCAGCAATAAGTAATAAATCATTATCCAATTTTGTATCTGACTCTACATAAGCTCTATCTATTTCCATAAACAAATCATTTGCAGTCGATACTAATTGGGCTAATTCTTTTTTCTCATCATTAGTATTAATACTTTCCCTCAAAGTCTTATTTACATTTTCATATAATAAAAAATATTCTTTAACAACTTCCTCAAGATTAACCTTAGTTTTATTTTTTTCTCTTTCTTCTAATAATCTTGACTTAGTTTTATACTTTTCTTGTTCATCTTGATTAATTATTTCCGCACCATGAATTATCAATTGATTGAAATAACCATTCATTTGTAATAAATAATTAGAAAGTGTTTCTACATAACTAGATTCCAAAGATTTATTATTATTTTCCAAAAAATCGTTAAGTTCCTTTACTCTATCTATTGTCAAATATGATGGCGTCATTAATCTAATTGATTCCTTATTATTCTGATCTAATAATAATGCTAATCTTCCCATCTAATTCACCTACCTTATTCTATTAAGAATTATACCATATTTTTTTCTTTAGTGAAAGCAAAAAGTGAGATTAACTAATCTCACTTTACTTTATTAAATATTATATTGAACAGGTTTTACTTCTTTAGCTGAGTCATTAATAACCTCTACTCTCCAACTATTATCTGTGGCATTGAACACCGGAACAGCATTCATACCTTTCATATTATAGCTAATAACTTGATCAATCGCTTGATCTTGAGTTAATTTTGCCACTGTATATTCAACAGGTACATCTTGATTATCAACTGTTTCATCGGTTTCGTAAGTAGTTACATCAGATTCATCTTGAACAGTAGGAGCCTCTTCAGTAATATTTGTCTCATCAATTGTTCCTTCATAGACAGGAGTTTCATAGTTTTCTTCATTAAGAGTAGTTTCATCTGTTATATCAGTAGTAGGTGTTTCATAACTTTCTTCAGATTCAATTATCTCATAATCTTGACTATTATCTTCAGTTGTTGGTACATCTTCAGTTGTTGGTACATTTTCAGTTGTTGGTACATCTTCAGTTGTTGGTACATCTTCAGTTGTTGGTACTTCTTCAGTTGTTGGTACATCTTCAGTTGTTGTATCTGTAGAAGCATCAGAATTTTCCTCTATCGTAATATCACTAACACTTCCATCTATAATATCTGTGCCATCCATTTTATAATTATCATCTATTGCCCAATCATTTGGAGTTTCAGCATAACCACCATTATTAATAGCATCGTTCATAGAATTAACTATTTCTTCTTCACTTTCTATTATTTGATTATCATCTACATTTGAATCAGTATTATCAATATCAGTATCAGTATTATTTGTATTATTGTCATTTACATTAATATCTTCATTTGTTCCTTCATCAGATTCAATAATTTGATCTGCTATAGAGCTTTCTGAGGATGAAGAATTTGAATTATCATTATCATTTTGATTATTATCTATCTCTTGTGAAGAATTATCAACTGTTGCTTCCTTATTATATTCAAAGTTATCATCATCGGTAGTATAGACAGGAGTTGAAATATCTGTAGTATCTACACTATCACTATTTTCATTACTAACATCAGGAGCACTTTCATCTATAGCTGAAGTATTTTCACTTACAGAAGGAGTTGTTGTAGAAGATTCTACTGTTTTAGGAGCTACTGTCGGTGTAGGTGTAGCTGTAGGTGTAGGAGTTACTTTCTTTACTTTTTCAGGTAAATTTCTTCTTAATTTATATATGCCAAGTTCTCTTATATCCCTTTTATTATCAATAACATACAAATCATCCTGTTCTAAATCAAGAGCTATTTGACTAGCATACATTTCATAACTTGGAGTAGTATCTTCATAAACTGTAATAGAAGATAAAGCTTCTTCAATATTTTCTCTCACAACAGTTTGATATGCTTCACTTAATTGTTTCATTTTAGCAGCAGAAGGAGTATTATCATAACCACAATTCTTAGCTTCATCATAAATATTTCTAACCATAGGCATAACAGCTATATATTTAGAGTCATCTCTAAACAATTCTTTTGGATTATAATTTTCACTGTCCATATTAAAATCACTCTTTATTTGTTTAAATATATTTTCCACCTTAGTGATTTTTTCACTACTTTTTTCTGTGCTATTCAAATCAATAATCATATCTTCATATTTTCTATAAAAATTCTGACGCTCCTTACCTTTTAAAGTATTAGCTAGACCAGTTGATTTTATTTGAACTGTAGCTAATTGTTTTAATTGGTCATTTGTCTTTACATAACTTCTATATAAATCATCACTGTTCCAATAAGTAGAAACATTATCTACCATAGAACCAAATTCATTTCCTAATAATGCCATTTCGAAAGCTGTATAATTATCTGTATCTAATCCCAATCTACTAGTATTATTAGCATCAACATAATTTTTAGCAATTTTGTTAAATGATTTAAGATTCTTTTTAAAGTTAGTCATATATTTTCTTGTAGCTTCACTACTTTGATTTAAATAGCTTTGAAATACAGGTAAGTTGCTACCCGCATTAATATTTTCTTCTGGTGTAGGATCTTGCGTAATATATTCAACTGGGTCCTCACTATTAGTGTCTGATTCTACAGTAACAAGGTCCTCACTAATTCCCTTTTTACTACAAGATTTAATGCCCGTAATACCTAAAACTGCTATAGTTGCTATTGCCCCGATTCTAATAGCCAACTTTTTGATACCTTTTAATCTTAATCTTTTTAATTTTTCTATTATTGGATGACTTTTTTCCTCTTCAAAATCAGCAACTTCTTCCATCTCTTCCTCTGCATTCTCATCACCATCATTAGTACTAATAGTTCTTCTTAATGGATTTGGATCAATGACCTCTTCATAATTTATTTTATTATCATCTAACGGCACTATTAGACTAATCCCAAGCTCTTCATTAAAATTATTAATTTCATCAGTTTTATAACCATATTTTTTTGCTAATTCTTCTCTAAATTCTTTATTAGAAACTTGCAAATGTAATTTACTACTATTTTTTAACTCTTCCGTAGTATATATTTCATTATCGTAAGCAAATTCCTTTAACTCTTTTAAAGCAGTATTATAATCTTTTTCAAATTGAAGATATATACCATCATCAGTTCTTTTAACAATACAATACAAACACACTGTATTACCATCTTCATCTTTTTCATGGAATTGATAATATTCTAAATATTTATTCATCATAATCTTTTCCTCCTAATTTAACTCTTTCTTATTTCCTGTCATTTTATATCCAGAGTTTAAAAGTGCCTCATCATTTTCACTACTCCATTTTGTATCAGTTACTCCTGGAGTATAAGTTCTAGTTCTTGTTTGATAATAACTAACTGTGGCAACAACATTTTGTCCTAAAGGTGTTTTACCGATAACTTCTCTTCTAGTAGTAACTTTTATTTCTTTTAAACAATTACTATCATTAGTAGCACAAGTTATTTCTTTATATCTTTCACTATTTTTAGCCTTTCCTGACCAATCACTCCAACTAGAAAATGTCCCAGCTGTTGTTTTCTGATATTCATAAGTATAGTTTACGGCTGTATCGCTAGAGTCACTTTCTTCATCTTTTTCGCTCTCACTATCACTAGTATCAGGAGTTTCAATTTCATCAGTCTTTGTCTCATTATTTGTCTTATTATTAGTAGTAGTTGAAGACTCCTCACTCTTAGTATCAGTCTTACTAAGATCTTTTTCACATATTTCACTAGTACAATAAGAATAACTTCCAAGTTTAGTTAAAACATAATCTTCTTCATCACTACATTTTAATTTTACTTTTAAAACATATTCCCCATTATCAGAAGTTATTTCAGAATAGCTCTTATCTACATTACAGGCTTTACCATTCTTATCAGTAAAAGCTCTAAGCATATTCTTACTAATCATTTGACGTAAAGTAATTACCTCTTTACTATTATCAGTTGGTAAATTTTCTTTCTTGCTATAGTAATTAACACTAGCTTTTTTCATAGTAGTTAGATTCTTTTCAAAGACTTTTGATGAAGTTACTTCATTACTACTTGTTTTAGGGCTAATAAATTTTGGTATTAGCCAAACGAGTAATAAAGCAAATATAACAATTATAATAAACTTCAATAAAAAATCTCTAAACGGAAATGGTCTTTTATCATATTCTTCAGTATACATAGGAATATCCCTTCCTCTCTATCGGCTCATATTATACCTCTTTTTTCTCATTTTGTCAACTTATCTTCCAAACTAATTACTGTACAACCCGGATTCATAAAGTCAAGCTTATATTCTTTAACTCTTTTATCATGGCGAAGATAATCTGCTATTTCTTTTCTTAGTATACCACTTCCAATACCATGAATAATAACTCCTTTTGTTTCCTTTAATCTTATTAAGTCAGTTATAAACTCATCTACTGTTATTCTAGCAGTAATTCTATCCATTCCGTGTAAATCAACACTTCTAATACTTGAAAGATACATCGCACTACTTCCTTTCACTTATATTATAACTAAATACTAAGAAAAATAACAGTATTTTAAGAAAAATATGCTATAATATCTACAGGGTGAAGATAATGAAGAAGAAAAAAGCAAAAAAAAGTCTTAATAAAAAGGATAAAATAATTATAATATTATTAGCTATTATCCTAGGATTTTGTTCTTATCTATTAGGTACTAATATAACTAAAAAGTATTTAGATAAGCAAAAAAAAGAAAGTGAGAAAATCAATTTCTCAGAAATGAGCAAATTAGAAACAATAAAGAATATCAGTTTAACTAAACTCTTAGAAAACTATAACAATATTATAAAAGAAAAAGACTTAGAAAGTTATCAAGTTAATTCTAAGAATCTTGAAAAGAAAGATAATTTATATGAATATACAACTAATGGTATAACTTTTGTTTTTCAAACAGATAATAAAAATGTTTCTGTTATGTCTATTTACTATAAAGAAGAAAGTGATACAACAAAAGAAATTATTAAAGCCTTTCTAAAAGCTAATAATAATTCTTTAGAAGATGAAGATATTAAAATGATTTATGATAGTGTTATTAGAACAAGAGATAATGAAAAAAAAGATAATTCTAAAACATCAGAATATTTTCAGTACAAAGGAATTGAAGCTAATTTAAAAGAAACAATAAATGGTGATAAAAGTATTTACCAGTTTAGAATAGGAAGAATTACAGAATAGTTAATTATAATTATTCTTTTTTTTATGTTTTCATACATTATATAGAAAGAAAGTATACTTATGTCTAAGAAATGCTTTAACATTAAATGAGAGAGAAAACTTAATTTATTTTACAAGAATAGGTGCTTATAAAGTATCAATTGTTCTTTATAGTTATTGCAAATTAAGTGGTCAATCTTTTGATGAGAAAAAAGATCTTATCTCTATTGGACTAAGACCTTTAAACAATGATAATATTTATGTAGGGGCTAGTCAGTAGATTTATAATGAGAAAACTCTTCCAGTAATAGCTCAAGGAATTATTACAGTAAATGATAATAAAACACCTTATGAACTAGTTAATCTTTCTAAAAAGACTATCTACTTAAAAACACCAGATATAGCAAACATAAATACTAATTATTATTTTGCTAATGCCCCTGTTACTATTATTATTGATGAAATTAATTCTAAGAAAAGCTAAAAGAGCATTACTGCTCTTTTAATTTAATCTTCCTTAATTACTTTCTAAATCCTATTCGATTAAATGGAAAAATAGTTAGCAATGTCTTCCCTTCTATTTGCCTTTTCTTAACAAAACCAAACATTCTTCCATCATATGATCCTCTTCTATTATCTCCTAATACTAGATAAGAGTCTTTGGGAATCTTACCACTTTCATAGTCAGCTGTATCAACATCTTTTATATTTTCTTTTACTTTTTTCCCATTAACATATAAAGTATTATCCCGATACTCTATTGTCTCCCCAGGTAAACCTATTACTCTTTTAATAACTTTTTCATCCTCAAGGTCTACTACTACAATATCAAATCTTTTAGGATTCTTAGTATAATAAGCTGTTCTATTTAGAATCATAATATCTTTAGGATGAAGAGTTGGGACCATACTAGTTCCATTAACTCTTATTGGAGAGACAATAAAGCTTTTTACTAAAATAACTACAATTAATATTATTATATAAGGTATTAATTCTTTCATTTTTTCCATACTTTCACCTAAGCAAAAAAAGTAGACTAAATCTACTCTTCTGTTACTTTCTTTTGTTTTTGTCCACGTTCTTTGATTTTATATTGACCAACCATTCCTTTTAAGAATGTTAGTTTAGCTCTACGAACGCGACCACGACGTACTACTGTAATCTTATCAATCTTTGGAGAATGAATTGGGAAAATTCTTTCTACTCCTACTCCAGATGACATCTTACGAACAGTAAATGTTTCAGAAACACTACCACCACGTCTTGCAACAACAACACCTTCAAATGCCTGAATACGTTCTCTTTTACCTTCTTTGATTTTTACATCAACACGAACAGTATCTCCAACTCTAAATTCAGGAATTTCAGGATTAATTTGTTTTTCATTGATTTTGTCAATAATATTCATCGTCTATTCCTCCTAACTATAACCAGTGTTCATATATATAAGTAAAGCGGAACACTTTCTTTTGACGGTATTTATTATAGCAAATGTTTTTAAAATATGCAAGAGGGTAATTTTAGCCTACTGAGAAAAAGTTTATCGGAATATACAAAAAAAGAAAAGAAAGATTTATTTACACTACCATCTCTTTTATCTTCTATTAATTTTTTTATTAATATACTTTTGTTTAGCTTGTTTTTTATTTGTAATAGCAACTTCCTGTATTTTTTGTGAAGTATTAAAATTTATTTTAGGACTATCTAAATACTCATTTACACATCTTATAAGATCTTCTAATATATGAAATTTATTATCAGTACTCAAATTTTCATAATCTTCATAATTATCTTTTAATACTCCTTTCATAATATTTTCTATATCCTCTTCACTTCCAAAAAAATATACTTCTCTTGGCAGAAAAAATTCATTTAATAAAATATAGGAAAATGCAAAATCTTCAATAGTATTCATTTTTTCTTCAATTGGTAATTGGTCATATTCTTCTATAAATAGATCTGTATCAGTATCAGTTAATTTTTCAGGAAAAAATAACATTTTATTTAAATTTTCACAAGTACCAAACGGATAGAATGAACCTAGATGATAATTAAAACATCTAATACCCTCACTAAAAGACTCTTTTTTTTCATCATAGTAACTTTCATATTCACGAATTTGTTCTAATAAATCATTTTTTAATTCATCTAGTTCATTTTTATTTAAATAAGAAATATTATTAATTGCTTCATGTAAGTTTATTTTAAAGTTAAAGTAGTTATCAAATGTTTCATTTAAGCTTCTAGATACTTTTTTATTCTTTTTAGTTTGTAATGTTTCTAAAAACTTATCATATATTTTTAATTGATTAAAAAATGATAATCCTAAATAGTTTTCTTCAATATTATTTTTCATAGTAATCCCTCCAAAGTTTTTCTTAATATTTTAATTGTTTTTTTTAACATTGTCAAACTAATTTTGACAGAATAGAAAAAGGGCAAAAGCCCTTTATGTGTTGTATAATAAACGATACATGTCTAATTATTTTTAGTTGGTTCATAAACTGATCCCACAAACCAAACCTCTCCACTATTTTTATCTCTTATTAAGAATAAATATGGTTTATCAAAAGTGATATTAACTTCTTCTACTGGAACATCAAATAAATGTTCATAACCACAACTAGCTGCTCCCATTCCTCCAGTAGATGTTACAGCAGCTGCTTTTATCCCCTCATTAGAAAACTCTATATTAGCTTTATGTTCTGCTGAATCTATATAGTTTTGACTTGTAACCATATTAGATAAATCAGCCTTTTTCTCATTAAATACTGAAGTGATACCAAGACTTTTTAAATCATCTTTTAATTTTAGTTGATAATCAAATTTAAATAACGGTATATTACCAGTAATCTTAATTACTTTCCCATCTGTAAAGTTTTCACTTTTTATCTCTTTTAAATTCTTAATAATACTATTTATATCAGAACTATCTAACTCTTTTATATAACTATCTAACTCTTCTTGTAAAGGCATAATAGCAACATACTGTAAAGTAGTACCATTATAAGTTTTCAAATCTTTAGCAAAAGCTTTTACTTTATCATCAGTATGCAACATAAAATCAGTTGAAGTATCTACTCTATGATAGTTTTCCTTTAACTCATTAATAAATTTATCTACATATTTATTAACATCTAAATCATCACTATTAGTATCTCCATTAGTTCTAATACCACATCCATCATTATCAATAAATTCTTGATATTCACTTGTTATAATCTTACGAATATTATCTTCTCCTAAGTCTTTAATAATATCATAATTATTAATAGATGCCCCTATCTTAACTGATTTAGCCATCATACTATTATTATTAAATTCAAGACTTGGGTAATTATCTTCTTCAATTAAATCTATATAATCATTATATTTTTCATGATTATAAGTAACATGATACATTTCTTTATAATTTTTCCAAGTAGCTTGTAACCATTTATTCCATTCCATATCAATAGCAAGAGCATTTACTAAGTAGAAGTTATGATAAGCAACTTTTTTATCAAACATATTATTAATTAAACCAAAAGTCTTATCACTTACCCATTTGTTTAGGTTATCTGGTGTTTCAAAAGAGTCATAAATAACAGATGCATCATAGTTCTTACTTAGTTTATCTGTATAGCTTTTCTTCAATTGATCTTTAAACTTATCTTTAATAAACATAGCATTAGCAAAAGACATATTTTCACTATTTATATATTTCTTAGATTTATAGTCTCCAATAACAGCATCTATTTCTTTTTTACTACTACCACTTGCTCCACTACTTAGCATTGATAAAGCATATTTGATAGATAGTGGACTATATAACATATTCTTTTTATTATTTTCAAGTTTTAGAAATGACAAGTCAAACTCTTCTAGACCATTAGATGACATCTTATAAGCTGAATAGTATTCCTTATTATCATTTTTTATAGTGGTATTTTTCTTTTTATTCTTATTAAGATAAATATAACCAAAAGCTCCTCCCATAATAATCAGTACTAGTATTACAACAAAAACAATTTTTCTTTTCTTTTTCATAAAATAACTCCTATCTTTAATTAAAGGATACATTAAATTTATTTAAATAGCAACAATTTTTTATGGTTTAAGGGCTGCTATCGGTAAAACATAAATACCCGTTTTAGGATCTTTTACAACTGCTTGATAATTTCCAACAATTATGCACATAAGCTTAGGTTTTTTCACCATATTATCTGAAAGGTAAGTAAATTTTTAGTAGCTTCTTCTATTTTATTACTACCAAGTTTTATTTCAACTGCTGCATAATCATAATCAAAAAGCTCTAATATAGAGTCAACCTCTAATCCAGTAATATTATCCCTAAAGTGATATAAGTTTCCGCCAAGACTTTATATATATATTCTTAAATCACTTAGTAACTTATCAACAGTAAGATTTAAACTAGCACAAGCAAGAGATGGATCAACAAAGTGTCTTTTAGGAGACTTTCCAATTCTCTTAGGAAAACGATAATTAGAGCTATATAAAGTCCATTATCAAAAGGTACTTTCTTTACCATTTAACATTTTCTTTTCTCACTTATCTTTTCAAAAATCTTCTAACCAAACTTAATTGTTTATATCTATCATAAATACAATCATCATTTAAATCTATTAATTCATCTAAATACGGAACTTGACCAATAGGATTATTTCTATCAACTAACATATTTGCATACATTTTTGCATTTTCAAGAGTTGTTATTTTATCAGATAATTTATGATATTGTTTTTTAGTTAAATATTGAATTTCTTTAGCATACATTAAATAATAAAATGAAATCAACATTGATATTCTATCTAAATTAGATGACAATAGAACTTTTTCATCCCTGTAATCAATAAGAAATCTCTTCATTAATATAGATATAAATGGTGCTATATGCCCATCATAACTACATCCATCTAAATCACAAAATGCTACATTTCCATTATCATTAACTAAGATGTTTTCGAAACTTAAATCTTGACATATTATATTATTACTATGAATTGTTCTTAATATTTTACTAGCTTTTAAAACATAATCAAATAATTTTTTACTATCTACATATCTAACTGAAAATTTATCGGATAATGGTATTGAATTATGAAAATAATCCATAGTATATCCTTGCAATTTTTCCCCTTTGACAATCAATTTTTTTGGTAATAACACATTGTTTATTCTTATTCCCTCCATATCAAGAAGTTTTTTATACAGCAATTCTTTTTCATCGTCATATAGTCCATCTAAAATTTTTAAACATACATTTCCATCTCTATATAGCGTAGCTTTTGTTCCTTGATGTTTTAATTTTTGTAAAGAGTGAAAATTAATATCATTTAACTTTATTTGTTCCATAGTTATTTTCTTAACTCCAATCTATTCATATTTTTATCGATTTTTCTAACTACATCATCACATTTTATTCGCTCTTTAAAATGGCTAGTTTTATTTATTAAAGTTTTTTGCTCTACATTTGGATAAAGTCTAAAAACATATCCTTTAAGTACTTTCATATGACCACCTCAATTCATTAGAACATAGTGTATCATGTAAAACAAACGTTTGCAATAAATATTTAAAACTTTTTATAAATTTCCTATTATACAAAAGAAAACCTTAACTAAAACTAATTAAGGTTTTTTATATTTTGATGAACTTTTTTAATTTTCTTAGTAGACTTAATATGCTCCCCAATTACTTCTGATACTTCTAAGATAGTAATAAAAGCTCTATCATCCATCTCTTCTACTATTTTCTTAAGTTCAAATATTTCAATTCTAGTTAAGACACAGTATAGTACTTCTTTATCACCACTAATTAAACCTTGTCCTTTAATAAAGGTTACTGTTCTACCTAGTCTTTTATATATTTCTTCAGCAAGAGCAGTTCCATTACTAGTAACAATTAAAGCAGCTTTCGCTTGTTCTAATCCTTCTGATACAAAGTCTATTACTTTAAAAGTTATAAAGTAAGTAAGTAGTGAATATAAGGCTCTATCAAGACCAAAGATAAACCCTGCTACTGTATAAATAATAAGGTTAAAACATAGTACTACTTGTCCTACTGATAAAGATGTTTTCTTACTAATTACGATAGCTACTGATTCTGTTCCATCAACACATCCACCAAAGTGAATAATTAATCCAACTCCTACTCCTAGTAAAACTCCACCGAAGACAGTGGCTAGTAATATTTGTTCTGTTAATGGTTCTACATTATGAAATAGATTTAAACATAAAGAGAATAGCCCCATCGTATAAATTGTTCTTACTAAGAATCCTTTACCTAAGTTTCTAAACCCTACATAAACAAATGGTATATTAATTAATAAGACTAGAATACTTAGTGGTATATTTGTTAATTTTGATACAATTATTGATATACCAGTAACTCCTCCATCTAAGATAGTATTTGGTATTAAGAATGACTCTAGGGCATATGCTGCTATTACTGTACCTACTGTCAACATAATAAAAGAAATAATTAATTGTAAATACTTATTTTTTGTTTTATTCATTAACTCATCCTCCTCATCCTAATTATATCAAACTATAGTTTATTTTTATATAATATTTACTAAATAATTTATCTTATGTTATCATATAAATGGTGAAAATAAAAATGGAAATATTAATTAAAGATTATAAAATAGAAGATAAAGAAAGTTTAGAACAGTTACTTAATGAACATTATAAAAATGTTAATATTGATAAATTAGAAAATAATGATAATTCATTTAGTATTGTAGCAGTTAATGATAAAGAAGTAGTAGGTCATTTGCATATAGATATAATTAATGATTGCTTTAGAAATATTAAGTTTGGTTATATAACTTATGTCTGTGTCAAAAAAGAATATCAAAATAGAAGAATTGGTACTTATCTTTTAGAAAAAGCTGATACCATTGCAAAGGATAATAATCTATCTTATTATGAATTAACATCTAGATTAGAAAGAAGAGCAGCTCATCATTTATACTTAAAAAATGGGTTTGTAATTAGAGAGTCTACTATCTTTAAAAAGAATTATAGGTGGTAATATGAATCAAGAAAAAATTGGAAAACTTATTAAAAAAATTAGACAAGATAATAATCTTACCCAGCAAGAACTAGCTAAGAAATATGGTATTACCTATCAAGCAGTTAGCAAGTGGGAAAATGGTAAAGCTATCCCTGATATAGCCCTATTAAAAGAAATATGTCATGATTTTAATCTAGATATAAATGACTTATTAGATGGGAATTATAAAAAGAAAAGTATTAATAAAAAGTATATATTAATTACTACTGTTATTATTATCTTAATTACTATATCTGTTATAACTTTCTATAATACTAAAAAAGAATACTTTCACTTTAAAACTTTATCCTCTAGTTGTAGTGCTTTTACTATTAAAGGAACAATCGCTTATAATAATAATCAATCATCTATTTATATATCAAATATAGATTATTGTGGTGGAGATGATAATACTATCTATAAAGAAATAGAATGTATTCTATATGAAAAAGATAAAAATAACATTTCAAAAGAAATAAATAAGAAAAAAAGTAATAACTCTACTATTGAAGATTATTTAAAAGATATTACGTTTAAAGTAAATAATTATAATAGGCTATGCAAAAATTTTACTAAAAATAGTCTTTATCTAACAGTTAAAGCTACTACTGATGATAATAAAATTACAACTTATGAAATACCTCTATCTATAAATGATGATTGCTTTATGAACTAAACTCAACTACGAGTTTAGTTTTTTCAACTACTATTTTATTTATCTTTTATAAATTATTATTTATGATTAATTTATAAAGGAGATGTTATTTATGAAAAAAGTTTTATTGTGTTTATTAATTAGTATTTTATTAGTAGTAAGTATAAATATCTCTACTAATAATCAGAAAGGAAGGAAACTTCTTAAAACTAAAGAAAGTATTATTACGATGCAAAGTAAAGAAGAAGCTAAATTTAAAATAGAAGGATATAGTATTGATAACCCTAATATTATAGTAGATCCTTATAAGTCTTCTCCCCTAACCGCTCTTATTCTTTTTGAAACAAAAGAAAGTGTTAGTCCTAAAGTAACAGTAGTTGGTAAAGATGAAAATACTACTCTTACTCATAAGTTTAATAAGAGTAAAAAGCATTACTTATCAATCTATGGATTATATCCTGATAGTGAAAATGAAATTATTGTAGAATATAAAAATATTAGAAAGGTTTTTAAAATTAAAACTGATAAGTTACCTGATAATTTTATAATTCCTACTAGTGTAAAAGCTGATAAAGAAAAACTTGCTAATGATTTTTATTTTTATTCTCCATCATCTACTGGATATACAGCCGCTTATGATGTTAATGGTGATGTTAGATGGTATTTATCTTATAAGGCTATTTGGGATATTGAAAGATTAAAGAATGGACATTTACTTGTTGGAACAGAAAGACTTATCAACTCTCCTTATTATGTTACTGGGCTTTATGAGATTGATATGTTTGGAAAAATTTATAAAGAATATAGTCTAAAAGGAGGATACCATCATGATTATTATGAGATGCCTAATGGTAATTTATTAGTAGCTTCTGATAACTTTTTAAATAATGATGGTACCGTTGAAGATTATATTGTAGAACTTGATAGAGAAACTGGGAAAGAAGTTAGACAATTTGATTTAAGAAAAATATTAAAGATGACTGATGGAAAAAGTGAAAACTGGACGAGTTATGACTGGTTCCATAATAACTCTGTTTGGTATGATAAAAAGACTAATTCTATTACGTTATCTGGAAGACATCAAGATGCTGTTATTAATATTGATTACAAAAGTGGTAAACTTAACTGGATAATTGGAGATTCTACTAACTGGAGTAAAAAGTATCAAAAATATTTCTTTAAACCTATCGGTAAAGACTTTGAATGGCAATGGAGTCAACATGCTGCTATGATTACCCCTAAAGGTGAAGTATTTATCTTTGATAATGGTAATAATAAATCAAAAAAGAAAGATAATTATGTAGATGCTAGTAATTCTTATTCACGAGGAGTTATTTATAAGATAGATACTAAAAAAATGACTATTAAGCAAGTATTTGAATATGGTAAAGAAAGAGGAAGCGACTTTTATTCGCCATACATTTCTGATGTTGATTATTTAAATAATAACCATTATATTATTCATTCTGGTGGTATTGTATCAGTTGATGGAAAAGCTTCTAACAAACCAGCTGGTCTAACAGAAGGAAATGTTTCCTTAAAATCTGATACAGTTGAACTACTTGATAATGATGTTATCTTTGAATTAGTACTACCTAGTAATTTCTACCGAGTAGAAAAGATGAACATTTATAATGATACGGAATTAAAACTAGGTAGTGCTACAAGAGTTGGTAGTCTTGGTAAGACAAATATTACTAAGAAAAAAATTAATTTAGCTAGTAATAGTAATAAGATAGATAAAAATTATACTAAACATAATATTAAGTTTACTAAAGAAATAGATAGATTAGTCTTTACTGGTCAATTTAAAAGAGAAGATAAAGTTAATATTATCTTAAAGAAAAATACTATTTCTAATTATTATGAAATAAAAGTTAGTAAAAAACCATATACAGCATTATGTGTTGATATATTTAGTGAAGAAGAAAATAAAAATGGTATAGTTATTAATAGATATATTAATGCTGAAGGACTATCAGGTACCTACTCTATTTATCTTGAAATAAATGGTAAAATATACGATACTAAAGAATCAGTTAAATTTTAAATATATAATATAAAAACTCAAAGATGAATTAAATATCTTTGAGTTATTTCTTTTTGAAGCGAGTGGTTAAGTTATTTCAAACTTTTTCTCACTAATTAAGATTTAATACTATTTAAGTACCAACCTCTAATAATATTTTAACAATTTATAATTTTATTGGCAATATCTTTTTTGAAATTTGTATATTATTTTATATACTTTCCTAACTCATTTTGAAACTCACAAGTAGATAATTTACTTAAATATTTATCAAAAGCCAATGGGGAATTGGTTATTTCTTCTCCCATCCAAATTTCCTTAATATAATTATTCATATTATCTAATGAATCAAATTTAACTTCCACTCTAAATAAACCTCTATATTTTCCTAAATATTTTTTTATGGAAATATTATTATTATTTAAAAGTAAGTAACTATCTCTAATTATTTCAGAATAAGATTTTTCTTTTAAATCAAAAAATTCTTCTTCTGATATAGCAATTTTTGCAATAACATTATTGTCATTATCTAATTCTTCTTTTTGATACGCATCATTTTTCCTTTGTATTCTTAAATTATCATTAATATAATATCTTTCGTATCTAATTGCTTCACTTAAGCTTAAACCATCTAAAGAGTTGATGATAAATCTTCTTGTCAATCTTTTCATATAATTCCTCTACTTAATCTCTTCTTTGATAGATTATTGCAATCATCTTGTATAAATTGTTTTTTTATTTCTCCAATGTTTAATAATGAATTTTCTTGAAGTGGTATTATCCTTGTCATATTTTCATTTAAGAAAGCACAACGATGTTCAATCTGAAATTGTTCGGCATCAGTTGTAAAATCATATTGTATAAAAATATCAGGAATAAAACTATAATTACTATCACTATTACTTTTTCCATAATTTGTGTCACTTTGAGTGTAGCATCCATCTAACATACAATTTAATAAACTTGGTCTATCACAAGATCCAACATCAATTTCATTTTTCTTGTTTGAGTTATTGTGAATAGGTTGCTGTCTTAAATCAATATCATATCTTTTTATTGCGAGTTTTTTATATATTTCATTTAATGCAAAGTCATTAAATTGTTGACTTAATGCCACATTAATACAATTATCTATATCAGTATTTTGATTAATTACCATAAGTCTTACAGGTATATTATTTTTATAAAAAACTATAGCATTATGTTTATTGCTAATATTTAATTCATTTAGATTACTAGTTATAATACAATTTCCATTTCTTATTACTTTATAAGTATCAAAGGGAATATTACCATTTTCAAATCCATCTACAAAAGCTCCACTAAAACATTCAATATGGTTTTCATTTTGTTCAGTCCATAAATCTATAGTCTTAATAGTATTCAAAAAAATCATCTCCATTTCATTAATATTATAGCAAATTTTCTTTATTTTTATCAAATTCATATATTCTACAATTTGTTTTTTCTGGTATAGTAGTAAATAAATCTTCTTTATTATCTATCAAGCATTTTTCATTATTACCTATATAGATAACACCTAATTGTAGTTTATCTAACTTATCCATTTTTTTATAATCTTCTATTGGAAATATTCTAACAATATTTCTATTTTCATAATTATTAAAGAACATAACTTTATCTTCATAATAGTAGGTTGCTTCAAAATAACCTACATTGTAATATTGTCTTAAAGTAAATACTATTTCACTAACTTTTTCTATTGGTAAGTATTCACTAAATCTTAATTTTGTTACAATATTACCAAGTAGTGCATAATCAGTTTTAGCAAGAAATCCAGCATCATATAATTCATTACATGGCTTACACATACTTTCTCTAAAATAAACTTCACCAATTCTTACTTTATTTTTTGAATAATATTCTAGTTCTACATAATCAACATATCTCATAATTAAATCTGATTTTTCACTTCTTGTATAGTCTTTCCACATATAAGTATTTTCTTCGTATTCTTTTGGATAGACAAGCCCATTTATATAATCTAAATCCCTTTTAATTAAAATATCTTCTGGCGTAAATTTTAACTCATTACATAAATCACATTCTTTGATTTTTTCTTCTAGAATTTTAATTGTATTTTCTACAATTTCTTTTTCGTTATCGTATTCTTCAATAGTAAATGAACCATTAATATATGCTTTTCTAATTCTCTCAAACTTTTGATTTTGCTTATTTAATTCTTTAAGTAATTTGTCTTTTGGATTATTAAGTTTTGTTTTTATCATAGGTAGTAAGGTTTGATTTACCACTGAATCATATTCTTGAATTTCATTAATAAAATTATCAAATTCTTTTTCAATATCAGTTTCTTTAATTAATATTTTACAATCATGACATTGATAATAGTAGTAAACATTTCCATTTTTCTTTCTAGTTGCATTACCGCCTAATACTCTTCCACATTTAGGACATTTAAGTTTTTGTAAAAATAAATATTCTTTATCTCGTTTATAATTTCTAGCATTCTTTTTCTTTTGTACTTGGCATTCTTACCATAATTCTTTTGATACAAGTGGCTCAACTACATTTTCATAATAAGTTGGATTGTTTGTCCTTTTTCCATGAACAAAATCACCTTTGTATATTTCATTTTCTATTATTTTTAGGATAGTACCATCACACCAATTTGTTTTACCAAATACTTTTTCTTTGTTATATAAATTACTAATAGTTTGATAAGAATTACCCTCATAATATAAGTTAAATATTCTAATAATTTGGTCTTTCGTTGCTTCATCTGGTACAAGTTTTTTATCTACATGTTTATAACCAAATGGAGCGCGATGGGGAATATTTCCAACTTTAATAGCACCTGCTAAACCTATTTTAGTTCTCTCACTTGTTCTTTCAATTTCATTTTGTGAAACAGTTGTTAAAAGTCTTGCAACCATTCTACCATTAGCATTTGTAGTATTTATATCATCATTTGCACAATCAAGGTAAGCATTGTTGTCTTCCAAAAATTTCATTATATCTTCCATATCATAAACACTACGAGTTAATCTATCTAGTTTTAAAACAACAATAGTATTTACTTTTTTCTTTTTAATATCTTCTTTTAATTCTTCAAATGCTGGTCTATGGTTTCCAGTTTTAGCACTTATTCCAGCATCTTTATAAATCTTATAAATTTCATAACCTTTAAATTCACAAATAGCACGAAGTCTTTTTTCTTGTTCTGGTAAACTAAATTCTTATCTTGCTTGATCTTCCGTACTAACTCTCATGTATATTCCTGCAATTTTCTTTTCTTCATTCATAAATTTTAATTCTTTCTTATTCTTCATCAAAAAAGAGGCGACAAAGACACTAATTGGTTTTATGTCTTTGACACCTCTAAAATTTCATTATGTTGCTTAATTAAATTTGTTTTATATTAACCCCTCAAAAACATAAAACTTCCTTATTGGTTTCTTATTATAGAGAATTTAAAGTTAAAGTCAAGACATAATTACCATTTTTTACCTATTTTAAGGCAATTTTAGAAGAAGTTAGTACAAATTACTTATATTTAGTTAAATTGTTTTATAAAGGTTTCTAAATCTTTTAATTCTAGTTTATTTGATAGATTACCTACATATAAAGTTTTAGAGTAATTGAAAGCAAGAAATGTTATTCCTTTAATAATAATTCTATGTGGTTCTACATAACTCAAATTTGTACGAGTAATATTACGAATATTACCATTAATAATAGTAGGTTTTGCATTACAAAAATCACATATAAATTCTATTTTGTTTTTTAACTCATTATCAATCTCTAATTCCTTTGTAGTAATATTAATCATTTAAAACCTGTCCTTTCTAAACTTAAACACTAAAAAAGTACCAACTTCTTTTGAAATTGATACTTTATATATTAAGTCCTAAACTATAAAAGTTCGGACAGATTTCCCAATGGAGGGCCTAGTCGGATTTGAACCAACGATCAGGGAGTTGCAGTCCCACGCCTTAGCCACTTGGCTATAGACCCATTTATCACTTGCAAATATTATTTTACACTAGCTAAAGGGGTTTGTCAATTGCCTTATTCATTTAATTATATGTTAAAAAAAATTTATAGTTACTTTTTAGACAAAAGATAACAAATATATGATAAAATCAATTTATAATAGGAGGTGAAAAGAATGTGGTTATGGATTATCTTGGCAATTATTATTTTAATTATTATTTATGCTTTTATTTTATATAATAACTTTATCAGTTTAGATAATAAAGTAAAAGAAGCTTTTTCTACAATGGACGTTTATTTAAAAAAAAGATGGGACTTAATTCCTAACTTAGTAGAAAACGTTAAAGGATATGCTAAATATGAAGAAGAAACTTTAACGAGGATTACAAAATTAAGAAATACTGTATATAACGAAATGACAAATGATGAGAAAATTATAAATAATGAAGAATTATCTAGTGATGTTTCTAAAATCATGGCTTTAAAAGAAGCTTATCCAGAATTAAAAGCTAATGAAAATTTTATTGATTTAAGTAATAAGTTAACAAAAATCGAAGATGATATAGCTAATGCTAGAAAATACTATAATGGAACAGTTAGAATCTATAATAATAAAGTGCAAATGTTTCCTAATAATATTTTTGCGAAAATTTTTAATTACAAAACAAAAAGAATGTTCGAAGCATCTTTAGAAGATAAACAAAATATAAGAATCAATTTATAATGGAGGGGTGTATGAAAAAACATAGATTTTTATCTATTATATTATTTATACTTTTAATAACTATTTTTCCAATAAATACAAATGCATTAAGCAAACAAACATCGTATATTAATATTAACAATACTGAATATTTAGAAATTGATGACTTAAACATCTACGATATTACTTTTAAAGACTACTCTACTACATCAACTAAAGCTTTTGGACTTACTGGATTAATAAAAAATAATTCTGATAATAATATTAATTACTCGGCTACTGTATATTATTATGATAAAAATTATAGTCTAATTGCAAAAAGCAATAATCAAAGTATTGCTCCCATTGCTGATAGTAGCTTTAATCTAATGTCTAATCTATCTATTTTAAATGGACATAGTGTTAGTGAAATAGTTTATTATCAGTTAGAGGTTAATACTGACGGTGCTTACTATAGTAGTGATATGTTAACACCTAGTAAGGTCAGTGATTACTCTTATTATGATTATGTTCTTGATAAATATGATGTAAATATTAAAGTAAATGAAGATAATACTTTTGATGTTGTTGAAACAATTACTGCTTATTTTAACGAACCAAAACATGGTATATTTAGAACTATTCCATTAACTAATAAAATAACAAGATTAGATGGTAGTAAATCAACTAATAGAGCTAGAATAACAAACTTATCCGTTAATAGTAAATATAAGGTTTCAAGAGAAAATGGAAACTATAAAGTACAAATTGGTGATGCTAATAAAACTTTAACAGGTGAGCAAAACTATGTAATTAAATACACTTATAATTTAGGAAAAGATAAAATAAAAGACTATGATGAATTATATTACAATATTATTGGTAATGAATGGGATACAGCTATTGGTAATATAACTTTCACTATTACAATGCCTAAAAATTTCGACAGTAGCAAACTTGGTTTTTCTTCTGGTAGTACTGGTTCTACTGATAATTCTAATATTAAATACAATGTTAGTAATAATGTAATAACTGGAAAATATACTAGTATTTTAGGAAAGAACGAAGCTTTAACAGTAAGATGCGAATTACCAGACGGTTATTTTTCTAAAGCTAAAGATATTATAGAGCCAATATTATATATTGAAATTATAGTTTCATCGCTATTTCTTTTAATATCATGTTTCCTATGGTATAAATTTGGTAAAGATGATAAAGTAATTGAAACAGTTGAATTTTATCCACCTGATGGTTTTAACAGTTTAGAAATTGGATTCTTATATAAAGGATATGCTGATAATAAAGATATAACTTCCCTACTTATTTATCTTGCTAATAAAGGATATATAAAAATAACTGAATCTCAGAGAAAATCTTTATTTTCTAAATATAAAGATTTTAAAATAACTAGGCTAAAAGAATATGATGGTGATAATGTTAATGAAGAGTTATTCTTAAAAGGATTGTTTCTAAAGAAGAGTTCAATTATATCATTGTTTAATGATAAATATGACTCTGATGATGAAAGTTATTTAAATGAAGTAAGATCATCAGATTTATATGATAATTTTTATATAACGATGAACAAAATATCATCTAATATAAATAATAAGGAAAACAAGTATAAGATTTACGAAAAGTCTGCATCCAGTAAAAAAATATTTATTATTTTAATGATAATTGTTACTTATTTACTTATAACTATTCCACCAATTATATTATTTGGACAAATTGAAGTCATTCCGTTTGCAATAATTTTCCCTATAATTGGTTTTACGGTTTTATTTATATCAGTATTTGGAAAAACTGGTTCTGTTACTTTCATAAATGGTTCTGTTACTAAAACTTCTAACAATATTTACACAAAAATATTTGGATTAATTTGGGGACTAGGATTTGGTGGTGGACCATGGCTTGCTTTAGTTTTACCACTATTACTGAAAGATACTAATTATTTAACAGTATATATTATAGGATTAATTTGTATATTAGGAATGTTTTTATGCTTAAGATTTTTGCCTAAAAGAACTAAATATGGTAATGAAATATTAGGAAAAATAAGTGGATTTAAAAATTTTCTAGAAACAGTCGAAAAAGATAAACTAGAAGCATTAGTAGAAGAACATCCAACTTATTTCTACGATATATTACCATATACTTATGTCCTTGGTATTTCTGATAAATGGATTAAAAAGTTTGAATCAATCTCTATTGTTGCACCTACTTGGTATAATGGTGATAGTAATTTTAATTTAGATTCGTTCTCATCATTTATTAATGATACTATGTCATCGGCAGAAAACTCAATGTCAGCTAGTCCTAGTTCATCTAGTGGATCAAGTGGTGGTTCATCTGGAGGAGGATCATCAGGTGGAGGTTCCGGTGGTGGTGGAGGTGGCTCTTGGTAGCCATCTTTTTATATAAATAAAACTTACAAACAATAAAGTCTGTAAGTTGATTTTTTATGGAGCAGATGAGGGAAATCGAATCCCCGTCACAACCTTGGCAAGGTCATATTCTAACCACTAAACTACATCTGCAAATAAATTCATACTTAATATATCATAAAGAAATGAAATGAGTCAATCCCTAAGCTCATTTTTTATAAACAAAAATTATTATTTATCTGTAAATAGTAACACGAGAAAAACACAAATTTTTATTAATAATTGTTATAGTCATTATTCTATGATAAAATGTATACAGATGAAGGAAACTTCATATAATTAAAAAAGGATACATTTGATTTTGCAGATCAGATGCTTCCCTATATATGGTTTTGGCATCTGAATTCAACAATAGTTGAATCAGATGCTTTTTTTATCTATATAATAAAGTAAATATTATTATAAATAATAGTAATATTACAACAAAACTTTGTTTCTTCGTCATAAGTATCACCACCCTTCTAATTATAATAGAAGGGAAAGCATCTGATATTCAAATGTATCCGAATTAATAGTAACAAATAAATTATTAGATAACAATAGAACATAACTAAAATATACTACGAGAAAAGTGCTAATTTTTATTAATAATTGTTATAGTCATTATTCTATGATAAAATGTATACAGATGAAGGAAACTTCATATAATAAAAAAAGGATACATTTGATTTTACGGATCAGATGCTTTCCCATATTTTGTGGTTTGCATCCGAATTCAACAATAGTTGAATCAGATGCTTTTTTTATCTATATAATAAAGTAAATATTATTATAAATAATAGTAATATTACAACAAAACTTTGTTTCTTCGTCATAAGTATCACCACCCTTCTAATTATAATAGAAGGGAAAGCATCTGATATTCAAATGTATCCGAATTAATAGTAACAAATAAATTATTAGATAACAATAGAGCATGACTAAAATATAGTACGAGAAAAGTAATAATTCTAAACATGACCCAGTTTATGTTTTCTCTTTAAGCATATCTTTCTAAATAACTCTACAGGAATAACCGAAAAAGCACAAAAAAGCATAATTTCTATTTCCTTAAAACTAAGTCCTACTGTTCTAAATAACTCACCTCCATAATAAATAAGAATAAACTGAACTATTACAATAAATAATATAACTAGCATAAACATTCTATTTTTAAATAGATTAGCAAAGATATTAAGCCTTGATGTTCTAGCATTAAAACTATTAAAAATACTTATAAAAATAAATAATCCAAAAAAGGCAGTTAAAAAATACTTATCATTTATATCAGTTCTAAAGAACGAATGAATATAAGGACTCTTTAAAAAGAAAATACAAAGTAGTGATGAATAAATACCAATAAATACTATTTCATGTATCATATAATTATTTAAAATAGGTTCATACCTATCTTTTGGTTTTTCCTCCATATATTCAAGAAGAGGAGCTTCATAGGAAAAGGCTATTCCTGCTAAAGTATCCATAACCATATTAATCCATAACATCTGAATAACTGTTACTGGCGTAGCTACTCCTATAAAAGGTCCAATAATTGATAAGAATACAGCACAGAAGTTAACAGTTAACTGAAAAATAATAAACTTTCTAATACTCTTAAAAATAGTTCTTCCATAAAGAATTGCCTTAGTAATTGAATAAAAATTATTATCAAGTAAGATAATATCACTTGCTTCTTTGGCTACTTCTGTACCACTATTCATAGCAAAACCTACATCAGCTTTCTTTAAAGCCGGGGCATCATTCACTCCATCACCCGTCATCCCTACTACTAATTCTTCTTCCTCAGAAATTCTTACTAGCCTACTCTTATCTTGAGGAAGGGCTCTTGCTACTACTCTTAAATTTCTTAAGTTTTTCTTTAATTCACTATCAGACATATTAGCAAGATCAGTACTAGTTAATACTAAATCAGTACTAGTTTTTATAATACCAACTTCTCTTGCTATAGAAGTAGCTGTTTCTTTATTATCTCCAGTAATCATTACTACTTGAACACCAGCATTTTGAACAATACTAACTGCTCCTTTACTTTCTTTTCTCAATTCATCCTTAATAAGTAGTAAAGACAAAAGAACAATTTCATCACTATCATTCTTACTATAACCAGTTAAAATAACTCTAATACCACACTTTGTATACTCATTTAATTTTTTTAAAAGAGTGGAAGATATAAATCTTGTTTCTCTACCATCGAGTGATAAATACTTACTACATTTCTTTAATAATAACTCAGGACTTCCTTTAATATAAGTGATATTTCCATTATCATTAACTACTACCTTGGAATATTTATCTTTACTATTAAATGGTTTTTCTTTAATCTTTGGTAATATAACTGGTTTCTTATTAGAAATAAAATTTACACAAGCCTGATCAGTAGCATTACCACCAATAAATTTTTTTGTTACTTTGTCATAGCTACAACTATTATTTTGAATTAATGATTCATCTAATAATCTTAAGTATTTTTTATGACTAATCAGTTCCTTATTACTATTAACTACTTTCCCATCTCCTAAAATCATCCCTATTACTTCAAGTTCACCTTTAGTAAGCGTACCTGTCTTATCCGTAAATAATATATTTAAACTACCAGATGTTTCTATTCCTACTAACTTTCTAACTAAGATATTATCTTTAAGCATCCTTTTCATATTACTAGATAAAACTAAAGTTATCATCATTGGTAATCCTTCTGGGACTGATACTACTATCATCGTTACTGCTAGAGTTAAAGCATATAAAAGATGAGCAAATAATAAAGACAAATCACTACAATAGGTAATTATTTTATTTATATCAAACTGATTATTAATAACTAAGGAAAAGAATAGATAGGACAAAGCAACAAAGAAGGCTGAACAATAACCAATTCTACTAATTATAGTTGCTAAATGTCTTAATCTAGACTTAAGTGGACTTTCTGGTTGCACATCTTGTAACTCTTTAGCTATTTTTCCATAGAAAGTGTTAACACCTACTTTAGTTACTAACATCTTACCTGTACCTTGATAAATAACACTACCTCTAAATAGTTCATTTGTCTCTTTAGGATTAAGTCCTTTTCTAAAAGGATACTTATATATTTCTTTACTTTCCCCTGTAATTGATGACTCATCAATTGTTAAATTACCTTCTAGTAAGATGCCATCAGCTGGTATTTTCTCACCATACTCTAAAAGAATAATATCCCCTACAACTATCTCTTCGATAGGAATACTAATAATACCTTCAAATCTTTTGACTTTAGCTTTAGTCTTAGAGGCTTCTTGTTGTAACTTATCAAAGGCTTTTTCACTACCATATTCTGATAAAGTAGAAATAAATGAGGCTAGAAAGATAGCTATTGCTATACCAACTGTTTCATACCAATCAAAGTCTTTTATTAAAAATACAGTTTTTATTCCAAGAGCAATTAATAGAATACGAATTATAGGGTCACCTAAACTTCTAAGTAATTGTTTAAAAAAGGTATCTCTATGAATAGTTTCTAAAGCATTATTACCATATTTTTCTCTTGACCTAGTTACTTCTTCCTTACTTAACCCATCAATTCTAATCTTTTCCATAGATACCCTCCTAATAAATGGTATGTTATGTTAGGAAGTAGTATCTAAAGAAAAACTATCTAAAATTAGACAAAAAAACAGATAAGAGTTAACTTACCTGTTACTTATATTCTTATTTACTTTTTACTAACGCGATATAATTATTTACTTGACTAGCCCAAGTGGTACTAGCTGCATATTTTGGTCCCATAGCATTTGCTGTAGTTAAACCTTTAGATACATAGTTTTTATATAGGTTATCAATATAACCCATAATACCTTCATCTAGAGTTGGATATGCTTTATAGCTTCCCCCTCCACAAGATGGTCCACCTTTTTGTCCACCTACATTGTTACAACTACGAACTAGATTACTACACATTCCACTATTACATCCAGTTTCATGTAAAATAATAGCAGTAGCTAAATAAGGATCAACACCTAATTGTAGAGAATAACTAGCAATTAAGTAACCTTTTCCAGCTATTGTTGACTTTAAACTTCTATTTAATTTTTCTGCTAACTGATTTAGAGTCATTCCATCATAAACGATTGGATCAACTGGTGTAGTTGAGACGTCTTCATAAGTAGTTATCTCTTTAACTTCATCTTGCACTTCTACCTCTTCAGTAGGAGTATTGTCATCTGTTAAAGGATTTTCAACTTTCTCTTCTACTATATTATTATTTTCATTTTCTTTCTGACTTACTTTTTCTACTGTACCAGAAGATAAATCCTTCATAGTAACTTTTTCATAAATTACACTATTTTCCTTTTCTATTTGAAAAGACCTATACTGTAAAAATATAGCGGCTCCTATCATTGAAACTCCTAAGAATCCAAGTGATAAGCTAAGCCTATTCGCTTTTTTCATAGTTCCTCCTTCAAATAAGAACATCTATATTGTAGCAAATATGTATAGTTTTGTCAAATTGGTGACTTTTTAACAATAAAGTCTTGTGTTTTATTATATTACTTATCTAGAAAAAAGACTAAACTTCTATCAAGCTTAGCCCTACTTTTTTATGTTCTAAATCAATACTATCAACATAGCAATCAACTATATCTCCTACTGAAAATTTTTCTGATGGATGACGTAAATACTCATTACAAAGTTTGGATATATGAGCTAGTCCATCATTTTTTAAACCTATATCAATAAACAAACCAAAATCGACAACATTACGTACTGTTCCTTGTAGTTTCTCACCCTTTTTCAAGTCTTCAATATGTAGAATATCACTTCTTAAGACAGGTTGTGGATACTTATCTCTTAAATCTCTTTCTGGTTGTTTTAAACTAGAGATTATATCATCAAGAGTATATTTATCAATATCAAGTTTTTTTATTATCTCATCTTCATTTATTTTATCTAAAGTTTCAATTAGTTTCTCGCTACCTAAATCATTTACAGATAGATTTAAATATTCTAATAGTTTTTCTACTTTTTCATAGCTTTCTGGATGGACACTTGTTTTATCAAGAGGATTATCACCATCTACTATTCTTAAGAATCCAATAGATTGTTCATATACTTTTGGAGTCATTCCCTTAACTTTTAGTAATTCTTCACGAGACTTAAACTTTCCTTTTTTATCTCTTGTATCAATTAATTCTTTAATAACTTTTTTATTTAGACCTGATACATAAGAAAGTAAACTGCTACTTGCTGTATTAATATTAACTCCTACTCCATTAACAGTTTTTAATACAACAAATCCTAGTGATTCATCAAGTTTTTTCTCAGGTACATCATGCTGATATAATCCAACCCCAATACTTTTAGGATCAATCTTAACAAGTTCTGCTAAGGCATCTTGAATTCTTCTACCAATAGAAATAGCACTTCTTTTTTCTACCGTTAAAGAGGGAAATTCACTAATTGCCAAAGGACTAGCTGAATAAACTGATGCTCCTGCTTCACTTACTATTACATACTCTACTTTCCTTTTGGCATCTTTAATAGTATCTGCAATAAAAGCTTCACTTTCCCTAGAGGCTGTTCCATTACCAATAGCAATTATATCAATATTATATTTATCAATTAATTCTAATATTTTCTTTTTACTACCTTCTATATCATTATGTGGCTCAGTTGGATAAATAACTGCTATTTCAAGTGGTTTACCTGTCTTATCAAGCACTGCTAATTTACATCCTGTTCTAAAAGCTGGATCATACCCTAAAACGACTTTATCTTTTAATGGTGGCGTAAGCAAAAGATGTTCTACATTAGATGAAAAGTTTTCAATAGCTCTATCTTCACCTTTTTCTTTTAAGTCTGCTCTTATCTCTCTTTCTACACTAGGAAGAATTAATCTTTTTAAACTATCTTTAATAGCAGATTTTACTAAAGAATTAACAAAAGATTCCCTCTTAATTATTTTCTTTTCTAAAAACTCTATAATTTTTTCTTCATCATAATCAAGTTTTACAGTTAAAATTCCTTCCTTTTCTCCCCTATTAATTGCTAAAATTCGATGTGGTTTTAATCCTTTTAATGGTTCAGAAAAATCATAATAGATAGTATAAGTAGCATTCTCATCTACACTATTTTTCTTTTTCTTACTAGTAAGTGAAGCATTTTTATATAGAAAACTTCTAATCCACTTACGATAATAAGCATTATCACTTATCCATTCAGCAATAATATAACTAGCTCCAGTTAGGGCTTCATCTATAGTTTTCACCTTATCATTAACAAACTTACTAGCTAAACTATCAAGACTACCTGTCTCTTTAAAAGTCATAATCATCTTAGCAAGAGGTTCAAGTCCAAGAGCAATAGCTTCTGTTGCTTTAGTTTTCTTCTTTTCTTTATATGGTCGATATAAATCTTCTACTTCTACTAATTTTTGACAAGCTAAAATTTCATTTTTTAACTCTTCTGTTAACATCTTTTTCTCATCTATTAATCTAATAACATCTTCTTTTCTCTTTAATAGATTCTCTTGATAAACATATACTTCTTCTATCTTTCTAATTACTTCTTCATCTAAAGCTCCCGTTGCTTCTTTTCTATATCTCGCAATAAATGGAATAGTATTTCCTTCACTTAGTAAAGTTAGAACTGTTTGTACTTGTTTTTCACTAATGTTTAAGTCCTTACTCATTTCTTTAATAATCATTTCATTCATCTTGTATTACCTTCCTTACTAGTTAATTATAATATCTAAAATACTTACTTTTCAAGAAGTTTCAAAAGAAAAGAAGCTGAGTGCTCCTATTTATTTTCAAAGGAAGAAAAATATCTACACACCTCTCCCCAATTATTAACTTCTTTTACATAGTCATTTTCTGCTAATCTTTTTAAATTAGTATCTCTAAAATATAATGTTTTAACTCCATTAGTTGAAAGTTTCTCTATGATTTTATAATCATCATCTATCATAATATCTATATTTTCTTTCTTACAAGTAGCCAATTTATCAGTCTGTTTCCAGTAGTATTTATTAAAAACTATGTTACCTTCATTTAATATTCTTTTTGCATCTGCCTCCATGTCTTCCATAAAATCATCATCTGGAGTTAGTCCCCTAGCTGTTATAACAACAAATTCATGTCCTTGATTTTTTAAATACTTATAAGCTTCAACAAATCCTGGCATCAAGTGACTATTTCTTGATACTGATAAGAAATACTTGTCAGTAAAATCTTTTTGTTGTTCTCTTGTCCAATTATAACGTGTCTTAAACTTTGGTTCTTCTCTATTTACTAGATTATTTCCTTTTAAATCAATTAAATCATATAACTCTTCGTAAACTCTAAATGTTGTCTCACTATCAATTACAACCCCATCTAAATCTATTCCTATCCTCATATTAAACGACTCCTCTTCTATGTGAACTACCCATCACATAAATTTTTTTGTCTTTTTAATAACCAAGTCTTAATATCTCAAATTGAGCATTTAAACTAGTACCTTTACTTCTAGCCTCACTACTAGTTGCATATAAAAGATCAAAAGCAAACTTCTTACCTTCATCTCTTCCAATATCCGGTCCTCTATCAAGTACTATTCCAACAAAAGTACCTTCCTTGCTATTTGATACTCTTACAATTGTCCCAAAAGGATATTTTCTATCACCTGCTAGAATACGTACTTCACTATACTGACTATCCATATAAGTGATATTATTTTCATCTATTCTATAACCTGAAGAAGTATGTGTCCCAATATCAGATCCATAACCACTCATCTTACCAGTAAAGACTTCTCCTTGATAATACTTATTAGTAGAAGTATTATTGGTATCATCACTACTAACCGGTATAGATTCTTCCTCTTTAGGAGTATTAACTACTACTTTTTTCTCTTCTTGAACTTTTTCTACTACTTCTTTACTATTATCTTCTTCTTTTTCTTCTACAGGAGGAGTATCTTCTTTTATCTCCTTAGTTATTATACTACTATTAACAAAAGTATCTAATCTCTTAACCGATACCGATTTGCTATCTGGTACTACTGTTGTAACTGTTAAAATAGTAGCCATTACTAGACAAGTATCTATAAAAATAAATAATTTTTTCATTTAATCACCTATTAACATTTTACTAGTTAGATAAATAATTGGCAATAGTAATTATTACCATCACTTCTAATTAGTAAAATAACTCTTTATAACCTCATAATCAGAATATGGAAGATACTCCTTACCAAGAGCCATATAATTATCTCTACCTTTTCCAGTAATAAATACTATATCATCCTTTTCTGCCATCGATAAAGCCTTATATATAGCCTCTTTTCTATCAATAATTCTTTCATAATTAGTTAAATTTGATTCTGATACTAAATCATCAATTATTTGATTAACATCTTCTTCTCTTGGATCATCCATTGTAAAAATGACATAATCAGATTTTTCTAAAACTACTTTACCCATACTTGGTCTTTTTTCTTTTTCTCTTCCACCAGCAGATCCTGTAACCGTAATTATTCTATTTTTCTTAATCTTATCTAAATATGTAAGTATCTTATCTAAAGCATCAGTTGTATGAGCATAATCTAACATAATCATGTATTTATCAGTAAATGGTAAAACCTCTAATCTTCCTTCTATCTGATTTAAATTTTCTACTCTTTTTAATACTTCATCTATATTAATCCCTTTAGCAAGACAAGTCAAAATAGCAGGAGCAAGATTAAAGACATTAAATTCACCTAATAATGGACTTAAAACAGTATAGTCTTGATTATTATATCTAAAAGTAATTTTCATCTTATTGCCTTGTTCTTCATAATTCTTTATATAAAGCGTATCATTTTCATTCATACCATAAGTTAAAACAGTACCTTTGCTACTATGTAAAACTCTTTCATAGTTTACATCCATACTATTAAGAATAGAATAGCCATCTTCACTAACTTGTCTAAATAATTGACACTTACAATCTATATAATTTTCTAAAGTTTTATGAATATTCAAATGGTCTTCTGTTATATTAGTAAGGATAGCAATATGGTACTTAATATCATCAAGTCTATGCCTAAAGAAAGCTTCACTTGACGCTTCCATTACAGTTATTTTACAATCATCATTTACAAATTCATCTAAATACATGTAAAGTCTATCAACATCAGGAGTAGTATTACGCATTGGTAAAGACTTATTTTTCCACTTACGTCCATTAGTCCCAAGATAAGCACAATCATCACCTAATAATTGATAAATAATTTCTGCTACCGTTGTTTTACCATTAGTACCAGTAACCCCTATCATTTCCATTTTCTCATAAGGATAGTCATAATACTTAGAACATAATTCTCTTAAATAGCTATTAGTGTCACCTACTTTTATTATAGGAACAGCTTTTTCTCCTACATCTTTAGATACTACAACAGCACATGCTCCATTTTCTATAGCTTCATCTATAAAGTCATGTCTATCAGCAGTAACACCCATTGTACAGACAAAAATATCTCCTTTTTTGACATCCTTAGAGTTTATTTTTATTCCTGTCACTTCACAATTATTATCTATATTATTAAAAAGTTCATTTAATTTTTTCATTTCACTCACCTACTATTAGTATAATCGAAATCTAAAAAGAAATAAACATTTACTTTTTAGGAAATCTAATAATTTTATCTTTATTAGAAATAGTTTTTACTTTTACTTTCTTTAGTTTATTAGCATAATCTTCCCTACTACCTCTATATAGTGTATCTTCAGCTAGAATAGAATCTGCTAAAGAAGAGAAAGTTACACTCTTCTTAGAATCTACTGCTGTATAAGCAAAACTTCTTCCTAGAATATTTAAGGAA
>FR901088.1:0-5684 GCA_000438295.1 Clostridium sp. CAG:451 | reverse complement strand
AGTGGGATTACAAAGATTATCACTATAATCTCTATGTCTCTTTCTAGTAGACTCAATTAACAATCTAATTAATTTATCAGCATCTTCCATTCTTATATTTAATTTATTTTCATATTCTATTCTTTTAGTATTTAATATATCATAAAGAACCTCTTCATTTGGTTCATCAATTACTACCTTGTTAAATCTTCTTCTAAAAGCTTTATCATCTAATATATATTTTTCATATTCTAAAGTAGTAGTAGCTCCTATTATTTGTATCTTTCTATTACTTAAATAAGACTTAATCATATTTGCTATATCTATATTATCACTAGAACTTTTACCTGCTCCCATAATCATATGTATCTCATCAATAAAGAGTATTGTATTATTATCTTTTTCTAAACCACTAATTAACTTGTCGAGTTTAGCTTCCAAATCACCTCTATAAGTAGTATTAGCCATTATCTTTACTAAATCTAAAGAAAATATCTTTTTATCTTTTAATATATTAGGAACTTTATTATGGTTAATAAGATATGCTAAATGTTCAACTACTGCTGTTTTACCAACTCCAGCTTCTCCTATTACAATTACATTGCCAGGAGCAATTAAACTAGCTTCTAAATCTCTTATTTCTTTTTCTCTTCCTTTTATATTTTTACCAATATCACCAGTTAAATAGTAACCAAAGCCAGTCAAATTAGTCTTTTCTTTATTTTGCTTAATATCTTCTAAAAAATCTTCTTCATCTAAGTTAAGTAATCCCTTACTTACATCAGATATACTTATATTATTATCTTTAAAAAAACTCTTTATAGCATCACTATCATCTCTATATTCATAAATAACATTGTCTACTAAGTTAATTATATCTATTTGCTTCCACTCATAAGTATTAGTTATTTTCTGTAAAAAACTACCATAGCCATGTATAAACTCTGATTCTAACTGATCAGGATATAGTTTTAAGGCATCGGTTAAATCAATATCTAAATAATCAATAATTTTTTCTATAGTAATACTGTATCTCTTAAAATAATCATTTAATTTCTTATCACTATCTAATATAGCTATAAGAGTAGCAAAAGAATATTTATCTACTATATCCATTGATTTTTCCATTGAGTGTGAATAATAATATATTTTTTTATTTTCTAAAATCTTATATATTTCAATAGACTTGGAAACTATCTCCTTAACCCTTTTATCTGCTTTAGATTCAAATTCTAAATAATCAGATTTAAACATGCAAATTCCCCCCTTTAGGTAGACAAAAGCAGAAAGATTATATTCTTTCTACTCTTAGTCCTACAACTATATCGTTTAATTCCATATTTTTTTCAATATTTTGATCTTCTACTAAAGAATCTGCTAATGTCTCATTTTTAATATATTCATCATATGATGCTAACATCTTATCAAACATTTCATCTCCATGATAATACAAGTTAATATGATCAGTTATAACAAAGTCTGCTTCTTTTCTTAAGCTTTGTACTTTTCGTACTACTTCTCTAGCAAGTCCTTCTAATATTAAGTCTTCTGTTAATGATGTATCAAGAACAATACTTGTCTTACCATTACTAGCAGCACAATAACCTTTTTTATTTTTAAGAGTGGTTAATATCATATCTTCTGTAACATCAATTTCTTCACCTAAGAAGTTCATCTTAAAGTATCCTGCTTTTATCTTATTAACATCATTAATATTTAGCTTACTAACTGCTTCTTGAAAGTCTTTCATCTTAGGTCCAAATACTTTACCTACTACTTTAAAGTTTGGTTTGACAATATAATCCATATACTCAGTCATATCATCTTTATAGACAATTTCTTTAATATTAAGTTCTTCTTTAATAATACTTTCAAAGTCTTCAATAACTGCTTCATCAACAAGTGGTAAAATCATAAAGTTAAGTGGTTGTCTTACCTTGATAGCAGCATCTTCTCTAGCATTTCTTCCTAGACTACAAATATCTCTTACAAGTTCCATTCTCTGTTCTAAGTCTTTTGATAGTAACTCTTCATCAACTTTAGGAAAGTCTTCTAAATGAACAGATGTCTTACCTGTTAGATTTTGATAAATTTCTTCTGAAATGTATGGTGTAACAGGTGCCGTTATTTTAGCTAAAGTTAATAGTGTTTCATAAGTTGTTAAGTATACTGCTTTTTTATCTTCTGTTAATTCACTAGCCCAGAATCTTCTTCTATTACTTCTAATATACCAATTAGAAAAGTCATCATTAATAAAGTCTACTATTTTATGAACAACAATATTAAGATCATACTTTTCATAACCTTCAGTTACATCTTTAACCATATGATTAAGTTTAGATAATAACCATCTATCGGTTAAATCACGTTTAGCTACGGGAATATTATATTCCCTAGGATCAATTTTATCAGCATTCGCATACATTTCAAAGAATGAATAAGCATTTTTAAAGGTTGATAAGTATTTAGAATATACTTCTTTTAATCCATCATCATCAAATTTTATAGGTGACCAAACAGGTGATACGTAAGGTAAATAGAAACGAATTGTATCTGCTCCATACTTTTTCATAGTAGTAAATGGTTCTACGATATTACCTTTACTCTTACTCATTTTTTTACCAAACTTATCTAATAATAAGTCATTTACTAAAACATTTTTATATGGTGCTTTACCAGTTACAAAGGTTGATATTAATAATAAGGTATAAAACCATCCTCTTGTTTGATCAATTCCTTCACAGATAAAGTTAGCTGGGAATTGTTCTTCAAATAATTCTTTATTTTCAAATGGATAATGATATTGAGCAAAAGGCATAGAGCCAGAATCAAACCAGCAATCGATTACTTCTTTAACTCTTGACATTTCCTTACCACAATCTGGACAAGTAATATGGACATTATCAACGTATGGTCTATGTAAGTCAATTGATTCATCTATTTCTTCAATAGATTTTGCTACTAATTCTTTACGAGAACCAATCATTTCCATATGACCACAAGAACATCTCCAAAGTGGTAATGGTGTTCCCCAATAACGGTTTCTTGAAATTGCCCAATCATTCATATTTAATAACCAGTTACCAAATCTTTTTTCTCCAACAAATGATGGATACCAATTAACACCATTATTATTTTTTACTACTTGATCTTTTAACTTAGTAACTTCTAAGTAATATGATGGTTTAGCATAATATAGAAGTGGTGTACCACATCGCCAACAATGAGGATAGTCATGTTTAATTTTTTCTTTCTTAAATAGTTTATCATTTTCTTTCAAGTATTTAATGACATCTATATCAACTTCAAAAACATTTCTACCTTTCCAAAGTCCTTCAGTATAACAACCATCTTCTCCTACTGGATTTAATACTGGTAAATCATATCTTTTACCAACATTATAATCGTCTTGTCCAAAAGCAGGTGCTATATGAACAATACCAGTTCCAGCATCCATTGTTACATAATCTGCTACTGTTACAAAGAAAGCTTTCTTATCTACTTTAAGACTTGGTATTAACTGTTCATATTCCATATATTCTAAGTTCTTACCACTATACTCTTCTAAGACAGTATAATCATCACCTAATACTTTGTTAGCTAAAGCTTTAGCAACAATAAACTTAGTACCACGACTTTCTGCTAAAATATATAATTCTTTTGGATTAACACATAAAGCTACATTACTAATTAAAGTCCAAGGTGTAGTAGTCCAAACTAGAAAGTAAACATCTTCATCTTTCTTTTTCATTGGAACAATAACTGTATTAGCAGTAACTTCTTTATATCCTTGAGCAACTTCATGAGAAGCAAGTCCCGTTCCACATCTTGTACAAAATGGTAATATTTTATGTCCTTCATAGAATAATCCTTCATCAAAGAATTTCTTTAGTATCCACCACTCTGTTTCAATATAGTTATTATCATAAGTAACATAAGGATGCTCTAAATCAATAAACTGTCCCATTTCCTTAGTAAGATCAGAGAAAGCTTTTTCATTCTTCCAAACACTTTCCTTACATTTTTTATTAAACTCTTCTATACCGTATTCTTCTATATCTTTCTTAGAGTTAAACCCTAATTCCTTTTCTACTTGCAACTCCACAGGAAGTCCATGTGTATCCCATCCTACTTTTCTTAAGACACGATACCCTTGCATAGTTTTATATTTACAAAATGTATCTTTTAAGAATTTAGCCATCATATGATGAAGTCCAGGCATTCCATTAGCAGTAGCAGGTCCATCATAGAAAACAAAGTTCTCACAGTCTTTTCTATTATCAATACATTTCTTTAAGATATCTTCATTTTCCCATTCTTTAGCAATTTCTAATTCAATATTATGTACATCGCCTTTTTTTAATTCTTTAAATTCCATAGTATTTCCTCCTTATAACAAAAAAATCTATGCTGAAAGGACGTATATTTCCGTGGTACCACCTTTCTTCATAGATTAATCTATCTTATTCTAGTTAACGTCTAGTCCCCGTCTTTATCTTATCCATAAAGCACAACTTGAAAGTGATCTAAAATAAGTTCCATCTTCTTTTTCACCAACCAAGAAGTCTCTACTAATTTTCCTTATTTCCGTCTTTCGCACTTGTTTTTCTTAATTAATATACCATTTAATAGTATGTTTGACAAGATAATTTTAAAACTTTTTTTATACCATCTATGCAATAGTAACAGTTCCTTTACCACCCAACTTATCTTCTAACCAACTCTTAGTAGTAGCATCTTTAGTTATTATGTTTATAATAGATGATGTACCATTAAACATATTGTTTATCAAACTTACTTACATCTAAATTTGTTAAACTGCTACACTCTCTAAACATATACCACATATTTGTTACGTTTGATGTATCAAGTAAATTTATATTTGTTATAACTAGTTACTTTATCAAATGTAGCTTTTCTAAAATCTAGACTTGTTAATTTGCTACAATTTTTAAACATATAACTCATATTCGTTACATTTGACGTATCAAAGTTACTTACATCTAGAATGGTTAACCTTGTACTACCAGAAAACATCTCACCCATATTTGTTACTTGTGATGTATCAAAACTACTTAAATCTAGATTTGTTAATTTGATACAACTTTGAAACATATGACTCATATCTGTTACGTTTGATGTATCAAGTAAATTTACATTTTCTATCTTGGTTAATTTTGAAAAGTTATAAAATAAATCACTACTATTATAATTGGCTATTACTCCACCATTACCTTGTATATACAAAGTATTAGTTGTTGTATCATCAGTATTTGGTACTAGTCTTGCCATTACCATTTTATTTTTAGCAGATGATATATCCCATGATTCACTTTCTCCTTCTATTTTATTAATTGAATCTTGAAATACTATCTTTGTTACTGTTGATTGTTTCCTGTTCCAAAGATCTCCACTATAGTTATTAGTAGCCATCATTTTAGTATTCTGACTACCTACTATATTTAGTTTAGCTTTAAATACTTTATTTTCCTCTGATTGGGGTATGTCACACTCTTAATTGAATCTTGAAATACTATCTTTGTTACTGTATCTTGTTTCCTGTTCCAAAGACTACCAACAGAATTATTATTACTAGCCATCATTCTCGTATTCTGACTACCTACTATGTTTAGTTTGGCTTTAAATACTTTATTTTCTTCTGATTGTGGTATATCATTTGCAAACCATAGTCTCATTTTATAATT
>FR901087.1:10719-21329 GCA_000438295.1 Clostridium sp. CAG:451 | reverse complement strand
TCTGGTAAAAGTACCTCAGATACAGGAGATGCTGTTACTATAGGTGGATCACAGTTTAATAGTAAATACTGGGATCCAACTTATGTTGGCTATAAACATAATGAAGACTTTTCAATACACGAAAGTAATGGTACAACAGGTTATGAATGGTTTACTAATACAACAAAATATAATTTTGGTACTGGTTATACATTTGATACCTCAACAAAGAAATTTACATTAACAGGAGATATCAAGCAATTAACATGGAATGATAGCCATGATGAGATAGTAAACAATCAGCTATATAGTTGTTTAAATACTAGTTGTAATGTAGTATATAAAATCGTTGGGTATATTAGTACTACTCAAATGAGAGTCCAACCAATAAGTTATAGTTCAAATAGTTTATTAACAGCTCAAACTAATAAGACAGATTCACCAATTAAAACAAAACTAGATAATTGGTATAAAACAAATATGACAAGTTATACCTCAAAATTAGCAGATGAAACATTCTGTAGTGATAGAAGTATAGCGAGTGGTTCAGGATATTTAACAACACCATCAACTACATATGGGGCATTTAATCGTTTACAAGATAGTAAAAAACCAAGTTTAAAATGCAGTAAGAATAATGATAAATTTAAAATGTCAAATGAAAGTGCTAAACTAGACTATCCAGTAGGGTTAATTTTAGCTGATGAGGTAGCCTTAGCTGGAGGAAGAGGTTACTATAATGGAGGATACTCACCAAACAGTAATTATTATCTATATAATGGTAAGTACTACTGGACGCTCTCTCCGTCTCGCTTTGCTTCTAGCTACTCGTATGCTTACGTTTGGCTAGTGTTACCTTCAGGAAGTTTATCTTCGTGGCGTAACGTGACCAACTCCTTCGGTGTCCGCCCAGTTATCAACCTAAAAGCTGATACAGTAATAACTAAGGGTGATGGATCATCACTAAATCCATTTGTAGTAGCTTAGGAAGTGCATAAGACAAATGATTTCATTTTAGTATGAATAGTAAACGTTAACATGAAATGTCACAAAATGAAGAGTAATATATATAAAGATTACTTTTTTTTACTTCCTTTAATTTATGAGTCTGAATACTTACAAATTAAAAATAAAATAATTTAAAAAAACTAATAATTATGCTATTATATAACTAGAGTAGGAAGGTGTAAGTATGCGTTTAGGGATGATATTATTATTTTTCTTTTTATATTTAGGAATAATATTTTTGTGTTTAATAGCATTTAAAAAAAAGAATATAAAATTAAAAGTTATAAGCATTTTATTATTAGTAATTGCAATTATATTATCAATACTAATTAGTTTAATTTATGGTTAATTATTTATCAAGGCATATGGCAATGAGAGGGTTTAATTTATGAAAATTTTGAAAATATTTTATTATGCTAGTGCTGGATTTAGTATAGTGATTGAATTTATTAATAATATAATATGTAAAGCTTTATCTTTTATTTTAGAAAAGCTTTTTAAAAGTAGGAGGGCAAAAATAAATGATTTTTTTATTAAGATGAGAAATCACCCAGAATATCTTTTAATAGTATCATTATACTTGGTAACTATTATATCTATTTATAATTTAATAGTACCTAAAAAAACTTATATTAAGAAAATAAGAAAAACAGATTATCAAGATGTTTATACAACTCCTATAGCTAATACTAATGAATCTGTAGTCAATAATAGTGAGTCTAATGATGATAATATAAATAGTAATAGTAATAGTATAGATTTAAATAGTTATCGAATAAAAAATAATGATACAGTTGCTTATTTAATAGTAGATAATACTAATATTAGTTATCCTGTTGTTCAAACTAGTGATAATAAATACTATTTAGAGCATGACTTTTATCATAGATATTCTCTTAAGGGTGCTATATTTGCTGATTATAGAAATAACTTTGATAGTTTGTTAAATAATACAATAATTTATGGGCATCATAGACTAGATAATATAATGTTTGGTCAGATTGATAAATTGTTTACAACAGATTATTTCAATCAAAAAAATCATATAATTAAACTAATTACATTTAACAAAACATATATATTTGAAGTTTTTTCGGTCTATGAAATAGAGCCTGAAGTATACTATTTAACAACGTTTTTTAACAATAATAGTGATTATTCAAATTTTTTAAATACTATTAAAAATAGAAGCAAATATGATTTTAAGCAATCTGTAGATAGTTATTCTAAAATATTAACTTTATCAACTTGTAATACTTCAAATACAGGTAGATTAGTAGTTCATGCTGTTTTAAGGAGTGTAGTATGAGAAAAAGTTTTAAGTATTGTTTAACATTTATTTTAACTGCTATTATCTGTATTGTTCTTTTAATTGTAACAGCTTTAATACCAAAAGAATTAGTTAAAAGTAATATGGTTAAAAGTAGTGAAGAAATGTATGATATCAGTTATATTTATTTCTTTAATAATCAAAAAAATAGAGCATTTTTAATTCATAACTATCCAGATCCTATAACTTTTAATTTAACTTATTCATTAGATAGTAAAAAGTCATTTACCTCTAGTATACTAACTAAATATTATGCTTCTAAGAAATTTGGTGAAAAAGTAAATGTTAGAGAAAAAGCTTATTTTGATTATAAACCTAATAAAGAATATTATAGGTATTGGCATGGAAATATGTTTTTAGTGAAGGCTTTAATGCTTGTTTTTGATTATAAAAATATTCTTATATTCTTAAGTGTTATTTTAATAGCTTTTGCTCTTTTAATAACTTATAATCTATATAGAAAGAATAGACTGTTAGCTTTACTATTTCTTATAAGTAATTTAGTATGTCATGTTTATGTAACCTTTTATTGTTTAGAGTATATCTATATGTTTTTACTAAGCTATATAATGAGTTTAATTGCCTTTAAACTTATAGATAAAGATGAGAGTAAAATAATATGTTTCTTTATCATAGGAGGAGTACTTGCTAATTTCTTTGATTTTCTAACTACTGAAACTTTAATATTTACTTTACCATTTTTTATAATTTTCTATTTTGGTAGAAATAAGAGCTTTAAAGATAGTTTAAAATTTTTTCTTAAATCATTAATAGCATTTTTATTAGGATATAGTCTTATGTGGATACTTAAATGGTTAATATTAATAATCATTTATAAACAGTCACCTAATGATTTCTTGAATACCCATATTGAAGAAAGAGGATTTTCATTAGTAGCTGTAAAAAAAGAGCCATTTAAAAGTATATATGACAATTTAAAACTAATAGTACCATTTTGTTATTTGAATAATAATCTAGTAATTTTAATAATTATTTGTTATATTTGCTATGTAATATGGTTGATAATAAGAAAGAAAATTGATAGTAAGGGTATTATATTATTACTGATAAGTATAATACCTATGCTTAGATATTTTGTTTTATATAAACATTCAATTGATCATACATTTTTTACTTATAGAGCTTTGTTACCTAGTATAATGATTTGGATATATATGTTTTTTAGAAAGGATGATAAATATGAAAAAGATTAGTTATTTAATATTTATATTAATAGCATTTATAGTACTAATTCCAAGAGTAGATGCTAAAGAAATTGATATTTCTAATTTAGAGTTTTATAAGGAAATAGAAGTGGAGGCAGGTGATAAAATCATCTATGATGGTAATAAAAGGGATGATAATTTTGAACTTGCAAGAATACACTATTATGGTGATGATGAACTAGGATATTACTCCAATTCAGAAGGTATATTTAGTAAGGTGTATACCTTTTCTATACCTTCCTTTTATCAATTACCTGATAACGATAGACAAATACCAGCTGGTAAAAAAGTAAAAATCACTTTAGATATTTGGAACTTTTGTGGAGTGTATACATGCATCAGTGTTAATTATTCTCTTATTGATGATAACAAAAAGAATGTAGTATATAATAATACCTTTGATGCTGTAAATGATAATATTGAAAGTTACTATGAAGGAGAAGCTGATATACTTCTAAAAGATATTAAAAGAGAAGGATATAAATTCTTAGGATGGTATACAACTAGTGATTATAAGGAAGATAGTAGAATAACAGTTATTGATAAGGATGCACCAGAAACATTAGAGTTATATGCTAAATGGGAAAAAATAGAATCACAAGTAAAAAAAGATAATATAGATGAAAATCCTAATACTTATACTACTACTTATGTAATAGCAGGTATCTTTATTATCCTAATGTTATCAACAGTGATAGTTTATGTATATGGAAAGAAAAATAATATATAGGTGGTTTATATGAAAAAGATTAGTTATTTAATATTTATATTAATAGCATTTATAGTACTAATTCCAAGAGTAGATGCTAAAGAAATTGATATTTCTAATTTAGAGTTTTATAAGGAAATAGAAGTGGAGGCAGGTGATAAAATCATCTATGATGGTAATAAAGTGGATGGGAAGTTTTTGCTTACAAAGATATACTATCATAGTAATGTTAAAGAAGAATATTATAAAGAGGAACATGTTAGTAGTTATACTTATACTTTTTCTATACCATCATATTATCAATTATTAAATGATGATATGCAAATTCCAGCTAACAAAAAAGTAAAAATCACTTTATCTATTGGAAGTTATTGTGGAGTTTTGATTGAAATCTTTCTGCATTATTCTCTTGTTGATGATGTTAAAAAGAATGTAATATATAATAATACCTTGGATGCTGTAAATGATAACGTAGAAAGTTACTATGAAGGAGAGGCAGATATACTCCTAAAAGATATAAAAAGAGAGGGATATAAATTCTTGGGATGGTATACAACTAGTGATTATAAGGAAGATAGTAGAATAACAGTTATTGATAAGGATGCACCAGAAACATTAGAGTTATATGCTAAATGGGAAAAAATAGAATCACAAGTAAAAAAAGATAATATAGATGAAAATCCTAATACTTATACTACTACTTATGTAATAGCAGGTATCTTTATTATCTTAATGTTATCAACAGTGATAGTTTATGTATATGGAAAAAAATATAATATTTGATAAAAAATTGACAATTTTGATGCCTTGCTTAAATGAAGAAGAAACTATAGGTATTTGTATAAAGAAGGCTAAAGATTATTTGAAAAAAAATAATATAGATGGGGAGATATTAATAGTTGATAATGGTAGTAGTGATGAGTCTATATCTATTGCTAAAAAGTTAGGGGCAAGGGTATGTATTGAACCTAAAAAGGGATATGGTAATGCCTTAATAACAGGTTTAAATAACAGTTATGGAAAGTATATTATCTATGGTGATTGTGATGATAGTTATGACTTTTCATCTCTTGATAATTATTTAGTTAAATTGAGGGAAGGATATTCCTTAGTAAATGGTAATAGATTTAAAGGTGGAATAGAAAAAGGAGCTATGAGTTTATCTCATAAGATAGGTGTTCCTATACTGTCTTTGATTGGTAGAAAGGTATATAAAGTGAATTTGTTTGATTTCCATTGTGGATTAAGAGGAGTAATCAAAGAAGATTTACCTAGCTTAGAATGTGAAGGAATGGAATTTGCTACAGAAATAATTTATAAGTTTGCTAAAAATAATAAAAAAATGTGTGAGATACCAATTAGATTATATAAAGATGGAAGAGGTGGTAAATCTCATCTTAGAACAGTAAAAGATGGCTTTAGGCATTTAAATTACATAATTAGAACTAGAAAATAACTTTAATAGTTATTTTCTATTATTATGGTAAAATATTGTAAAATTTTTTTAAGATATTTGAGTAAGAAACTTGATACATGATATACTATAGAAGTAGGAGGTATGAAAGATGAAAGAAGAATGGAAAGGCTTTAATGAAGGAGCTTGGACAAAAGAAATTAATGTAAATGATTTCATAAAGAAAAATTATAAAAAGTATGAAGGTGATGAAAGCTTTTTAGTAGGACCAACTGATAAAACTAAGAGAGTTTTAAAAGTCTATGATGATATGTGTAAAGAAGAGGTTAAAAAACATGTTATCGATATAGATACAGTAAATCCTGCGGGAATTAATGCTTTTAAACCAGGATATATCTCAGAAGATGATGATGTAATTGTTGGACTTCAAACTGATGAACTTGGTAAAAGAGAAATTGTTCCTAAAGGTGGAATAAAGATGGTTTATCAAGAGTTAGAAGCTTATGGTTATAAGATGGATCCTACTCTTGAACATTTTATAAAAGATACTAATCTTGTTAAGACTCATAATGATGGAGTATTTGATGCTTATACGGCAGAGATTAGACGTGCTCGTCATAATAAGTTATTAACAGGACTTCCTGATGCTTATGGACGTGGAAGAATAATAGGAGACTATAGAAGAGTAGCTTTATATGGTATTGATTATTTAATGGAGAATAAGAAAAATGACTGGGATAATATGAAAATAACAGTTATGGATGATGAGACTATTAGACTTCGTGAAGAAATATCAATGCAGTATAGGGCTTTAAATGAAATTAAAGAAATGGCTAAGAGCTATGGATTTGATATTTCAGGACCTGCAAAGAATGCTAAAGAAGCAGTACAATGGACATATTTTGGTTATTTAGCAGCTATTAAAGAAAACAATGGTGCTGCAATGAGCTTAGGTAGAGTAGATGCTTTCTTTGATATATACTTTGAAAGAGATTTAGCAAATGGTACTCTAACTGAAAGTGATGTTCAAGAAATAGTTGATCAATTTGTTATTAAACTAAGAGCAGCAAGACACTTAAGAACACCAGAGTATGATGAATTATTCTCAGGTGATCCTACTTGGGTTACTTGTTCATTAGGTGGTATGACTAAAGAAGGAGAAACATTAGTTAATAAGACAAGTTTTAGAATTGTTCATACACTAGAAAACTTAGAGAGTGCTCCTGAACCTAATATGACTGTTTTATGGGCTGATAAGTTACCAGAGCCTTGGAAGAAATATTGTGCTAAAGTAAGTATTGCCACTGACTCTATTCAATATGAAAATGATGATGTAATGCGTCCATCTATGGGGGATGATTATGGTATAGCTTGTTGTGTATCAGCAATGAGACTTGGAAAAGATATGCAATTCTTTGGAGCTCGTTGTAACCTTGCTAAGACTTTGTTATATGCTCTAAATGGTGGTGTTGATGAAGTAAGACGTGATTTAGTTATTCCAGGCTTTGAAAAGATGACTGATGAAGTACTTGATTATGATAAGGTAAAAGATGCTTACTATAAGATGATGCATGAAGTAGCAAGAATCTATTCTGATGCTATGAATATTATTCACTACATGCATGATAAGTATGCTTATGAAGCTGGTCAAATGGCTTTACATGATACTTATGTTAATAGATTAATGGCTTATGGTGTAGCTGGATTTTCAGTAGCAGTAGATTCACTATCAGCTATTAAATATGCTAAGGTAAAACCAATTAGAGATGAAGATGGTATAACTGTTGATTTTGAAATTGAAGGAGATTATCCTAAATTTGGTAATGATGATGATAGAGTAGATGATATTGCTAAAGAAATAATTAATAAATTCTATGAAGAGTTATGTTTGCATCCTTGTTATAGAAAGGCTCATCCAACATTATCTATTTTAACAATTACTTCAAACGTAGTATATGGTTCTAATACAGGAGCTACTCCAGATGGTAGAAAAGCAGGTGTTGCCTTTGCTCCAGGAGCTAACCCAATGCATGGAAGAGATTCATCTGGTGCTATAGCATCTCTTAACTCAGTAGCAAAACTAGATTGGGCTAACTGCTGTCGGGATGGTATTTCTAATACATTCTCAATTGTTCCTAATACTTTAGGACATAGTGAAGAAGAACGTATTGAAAACTTAGTATCATTACTAGATGGATACTTTATTCAAGGAGCACATCACTTAAATGTAAACGTACTAAACCGTGAGACTCTAATTGATGCTATGAATAATCCTGATAAGTATCCACTACTTACAATCCGTGTTTCTGGTTATGCAGTTAGATTTAATAAACTTACAAGAAAGCAACAAGAGGAAGTAATTGCAAGAACTTTCCATGAGAAAATGTAAATGACTGGTGCAATCGATTCTATTGAAACATTTGGACTTGTTGATGGACCGGGTATTAGAACAGTTGTCTTTTTAACGGGTTGTCGTCTTCGTTGTCTTTATTGTCATAATCCAGAGATGTGGGTTAAAAGAGAAGATAATATTACTAGTGATGAACTTGTTAAGAAAGTTTTAAGAAGTAAACCATATTTTAAAAGGAATTCTGGAGGGGTAACTTTCTCTGGTGGAGAGCCCCTTCTTCAAATTGAGTTTCTAACTGATGTTTGTAAAAAGTTAAAGAAAGAAGATATTCATATCGCTTTAGATACTTGTGGAGTAGGAAAAGGTGATTATGATGAAATTCTTAGTCTTGTTGATTTAATCTTATTTGATGTTAAGTTTACTACAAGAGAAGGTTATAAACATTTAACTGGTAGAGAAATGGATGACTCTTTAAAATTTATTGAAGCGATGAATAAAAGTGGTAAACCAGTCTGGATAAGACAAGTAGTTGTACCTGGTATGATGGATAGTGAAGAATATATTGACTCATTAGTAGAATATTTAAAAAAGATTGATAATGTGGAAAGGGTAGAGTTTTTACCATTCCATCACATGGGATTTTCTAAATATGAAGAGTTAGGTATAAATAATCCATTAAAAGATGTACCGGCAATGGACGTTGATAAATGTAATGAATTACAAGAATTATTTATGAAAAAATGGAAAAATAGTTAATTTTCTTTAAAATATCGTTGATTTACTACAATTTAGGTATTCCCTTTTAAAAGGAACTGTGCTATACTAACGTAGTAAATCAATTCATGGGCTGTTAGCTCAGTTGGTAGAGCAACTGACTCTTAATCAGTGGGTCTAGGGTTCGAATCCCTAACAGCCCACCATGATTGTAATTAAAGCTTTATTTAGATAGAGCTTTTTTTTGTATTAAAATATAAAAAAACTTGACGAACATAATTTCTATGGTATAATAATCCTACTTGAAAAAAATATATAAAAGAAAGGAAGAAAAATATGGAAGAAATAATAATGACTAGATTTTTAGCTTATAAGAATGGCTTTATAAGTGGAAAGTATGATTTTTTAGGATCAGTTGTAACTAATCAAGCTATGATTAATGTAAATGTTTCGGAAGATTCAATTAAAGAAGGCTGGTTTCTATTCGGTTATACTGATGCTATAGAGTTTTATGAAGATAGATTTAGTAGGGGACTAGATATTCGTAATATAAGAACAAATGATGTTGTTAAAGACTTATATGTTAAAAGAGTTACTGATTATAACGCAGCAAATAAAGAAAATGTTCCTATTTGTAAATTTAAAATTAAGAAATTATAATGGTGAAAAATGATTTTATTTGTAAGTGGTAGAACTGATGTAGTAGCTTTTTATACTCCTTGGTTTGTTAATAGATATAAAGAAGGGTATGTAGATGTTAGAAATCCTTTTTACCCTAGTTTAGTAAGTAGAATCTATTTTGATGATGTAGATTTATTATACTTTTGTACTAAGAATCCTTTACCTATAATACCTTATCTAAAAGAGTTTAAAAAGAAAGTCTTACTTAATGTAACAATAACACCCTATAAAAATGATATAGAATTAAATGTTCCTAATAAAAGTTTAATAATAGATGGGGTTAAACAAATAGCTGAGATTATTGGTAAAGATAATATTTATATTAGATATGATCCTATTTTTCTAAGTGAAAAGTATAATCTTAATTATCATATTAAAGCTTTTGAAAGACTTTGTTCTTTACTAGATGGTTGTACTAATCATATAATAATTTCTTTTATAGATGATTATAAGAATGTAAGAAGGAATATGAATAGTTTAAAGATAATTCCTTTTACTAAAGAAGTTTATAGAGAAATAGGAGTTAATTTTAGTAGAATAGCTAGTAAATATAATATTACTTGTCAAACATGTTTTGAGAAAGAAAACTTAGTAGAGTATGGTTTTGTTAAAGAAGATTGTCTTAGTAAACAACAAGCATATTCTTTAACTGGTAAGAACTATAAAAAAGGAAAAATGCGAAAGGGAAATCTTTGTAATTGTGTTGAGATGGTGGATATTGGTGCTTATAATTCTTGTAAACACTTATGTAAATATTGTTATGCTAACTATGATGAAACAAAAGTTAATGAAAACTATAGAAATCATGATGTAAACTCATCACTATTAATTGGACATCTTACTGATAAAGATATGATAAAAATAAGAAAAACATAAATATAATTTGGAGGTGAAAACTATGCACGAATTTATAAAAAATATTAAGTGTATTTGGAAATATGCTAAAAAAGAAAAAAGAGGAATAATTACTTATATAGTATTAAGTTTATTTAATATAGTTTTTAGTGTTGCTTTTCCATTTGTTTTTTCAACTATAATTGTTAATCTAACAGATAATAAATTTGATCAAGTAATTTATACTGGTATAGTAATTTTAAGCTTGTATATTATAGATGATACGTTTTACTTTTTTAGAAATAGACTTTATGAGAAAATATTTAGAGAAATTTATATTGATATACAGGCTGATTTAGGGAAAG
>FR901087.1:0-10676 GCA_000438295.1 Clostridium sp. CAG:451 | reverse complement strand
TATTAAAACTTAATAATAAAACTTTAGAAGAAAATAGTTCTGGTGTATTTATTCAGAGATTAGTTGATGATACTAAAAGTATTTCTACAATCTTTACTGATATGAGTGAATATATCAATGGGATTGTTTCTAATTTAGGAATAATAGTTAGTTATTTTATATTATGTAAACCAATGTTTTTCTTTGTTTTATTTGCCCTTTTAGCAAGATTACTTCTTGAAACAAAAAGAATAGATAAATATAATAAAAGTGAAAAAGAGTACAAAAAATATAATGATTCAATGACTGGTTTTGCTGGTGAAATAGTTCGCGGTGCAGAGGATATTAAAATGCTAAATGGTGAAGTTAGCTTTCTAACAGAACTTAAAGATAGATTTAGAAAATTAAATAATCAAAAGTATGAAATGGAAAATAGAAATTTATCATATCTTCTTGTAAGATGGTCATTTTCAGATGTATGCAACTTTATAACACTTCTAATAGTTGTTTCTCAGATAAGAATAAATGCTATTTCGGCAGCAGTTGGTGTTGTTATTATAAACTTTGGGAGTAGTTATGATAATTTGATAAAAAATATTACTTCCTTTCACGAATTAATTAAGAAATTTAATTTATCAGCTTCTCGTGTTTTTGATATATTTGATAATACTAAATATCCAAAAGAAAAGTTTGGTAGTGAGCACTTAACTAAAATTAATGGGGATTTTGAATTTAAAAATGTTACTTTTAAATACAATACTAAGTTGGTTCTTAATGATTTAAGTTTCAAAGTTAATGCTAATGAAACAGTTGCATTTGTTGGAAAAAGTGGAGCAGGTAAAACCACAATTTTTAATCTGCTATGCAAAATGTATGATAATTATGATGGGACAATCACGATGGATGGTGTTGATATAAAAAAATTAGATAAAGATACTATCAGAGGTAACATTACGATTGTTAGTCAAAATCCTTATATCTTTAATATGAGTATTAAAGACAATTTAAAACTAGTAAAGAAAGATTTAACAGAGGAAGAAATGATAGAGGCTTGTAAATTAGCATGTTTGGATGAATATATTAGTTCTCTACCTAATAAATACGATACAATAGTAGGGGAAGGTGGAGTTAATTTATCAGGTGGAGAAAAACAAAGATTAGCAATAGCAAGAGCATTTCTTCAAAAAACAGAGATTATCTTATTTGATGAAGCTAGTAGTGCTCTTGATAACGAAACTCAGGCAAAAATACAAAAAGCTATAGACAACTTACAAAAAGATTATACAATTTTGATGATTGCTCACCGATTATCAACAATTCAGAATGCTGATAGAATACTATTGCTTGATGATGGTAGGATAAAAGCTGAAGGTACACATAAGGAGTTGTTAAAAAACAGTAATTTATATAGAAATCTTTATGAAAAAGAAATTGTTAAAATGGATTAGCCATTATTACTTTAAATTTCTTTTTTTATGTTTTATAATTAATTAGAAGGTAGGGATTTTTATGGTACCAAAGTTTTCTAAAAAAGATATAGTTAATTTTAATGAAGAAACATTATATAAAGAATATAAGGATTATTTAGATAAAGATAATGATTATCTATTTAAAATATTTAATAGTAAAGATGCTGGACTTAGCAGTAAGGAAGTTGCTAAAAGACGAGAAGAATATGGAAAAAACGTTATTAATGAGGAAAAGAAGAAAAGTATTTTTACCTTTTTAATAGATTCTTTTAAAGATCCATTTATCTATATCCTAATAATTTTAGCCACTATTAACTTTTTATTAGGTGATAAATTAGGAGCTTTAATAATTATAATGTTAGCACTTACTAGTAGTATTATTAGACTTATTCAAGATTATTCGGCTTATAAATTTGATTTAAGACTAAAGTCTAAGATATTTACAGTAACTACGGTTATTAGACAAGGTATAGTAAAAGAGATACCTACAAGAGATATAGTAGTAGGGGATATAATTGAACTTAATGCAGGTAGTATTATACCTAGTGATGCTATTTTATTAGAATCTAAAGATTTATTTGTTAATCAAGGTGTATTTACAGGGGAAAGTGTTCCAGTAGAAAAGAAAATAAGTAAAAATGGTAAAAGCTTACTTTCAATGGAGAGAATATTACTCATGAATACTAGTGTAGTAACAGGAAGAGGTAAAGCTTTGGTTATTAAAACAGGAAAGGATACTTATCTTGGAAACATATCTAAGTCAACTCTAAAAAATAAGACCTTAACTAACTTTGAAATAGGAATGAATGCGATTAGTAAAACCTTAATTCAATATATGCTAGTTATTACAATATTAGTATTTATCTTAAATGCTCTTATTCATCACAATATCTTAGAAGCTTTCTTCTTTGCAGTTTCAGTAGCAGTTGGTATTACCCCATCAATGTTACCAATGATAGTTAACGTAAACCTAAGTAAAGGTGCTAAATCACTAGCTAAAAAAGATACTTTAGTAAAAAGAAGTGAAGCGATTGAGAACTTAGGAGCAATAGATGTTTTATGTACTGATAAGACAGGAACTTTAACTAAAGGAGAAATAATACTTACTTTGTCACTAGATAGTGAATTTAAAGATAGTATAGATGTTTTGAAATATGCTTATATAAATAGTATTTATAGTACGGGAATAAAGAATATTGTAGATAAAGCGATTATTTCTTATGCTAAGAAAAGAAATATTGAAATAGATAAATATGAAAAAGTAGATGAAATCCCATTTGATTATGAAAGAAGAAAAGCTAGTATTATTATAAAAGATTCTAACGATTATAGAATGATTACTAAAGGAGCTTTAATAGAAGTAATAGATAGTTGTGATAGTATTTATTTAAATAAAGAAATAATTAAACTTAATAAGAAAATAAGAGATGATATTTTAACTAAAGCTAAAGAATTAAGTAAAAAAGGAATGCAAGTAATTGCTCTTGCTAGTAAAAAGTATACTAATAATAATATTACTGATGATAAAGGACTAGTTTTTTTAGGAATAGTAGCTTTTGAAGATCCAATTAAACCAGGAGTTAAAAATACTATTAATAATTTAAAAAGAGTCGGTATTACTACTAAGATATTAACAGGTGATAATGTTGAAGCAACACAAAATATTTGTTCATTAGCAGATATTCCTAATGATAAAGTAGTTACAGGTGAAGAGTTTAGTAAACTTAGTTTGGCTGAGCAAAAAAAGATGGTCGAAGAGGTATCTGTTTTTGCTAGACTTACCCCACTTGAAAAAGATAACATTATTAAACTACTAAAAGAAAATGGACATGTCGTTGGGTATATGGGGGATGGAGTCAATGATGCTCCAAGTCTTATTAGAGCAGATGTAGGAATAAGTGTTAATACAGCTACTTCTATTGCTAAAGAAGCCAGTGATATAATTCTTCTTAAGAAAAGTTTAAAAGTAGTTTATGAAGGAGTATTAGAAGGCAGAAAAGTCTATGGAAATATTATGAAATATATGAAAATGGCTTTATCAGCTGCTTTTGGAGATGTCTTTAGTGTTTTCTTAGCCAGTATTTTCTTACCATTCTTACCAATGCTTCCTATTCAGTTTTTACTTCAAGACTTATTGTATGATATGTCACAAACAATGATACCATTTGATGATGTCGATAAAGAATTTTTAATAGTACCTCATAAGTGGGATACTAGTGATTTAAGAAGGTTTATGAATATAATGGGAGTAGTAGCTTCCTCAATAGATATAGTAGCATTTATTGGTTTTTACTATTTATTAGGTTTTGATGCCAATCATGCGGTAATGTTTCAAACAGCTTGGTTTATTGAAGGGGTTATTTCTCAAACCTTAATAGTTCATTTTGTAAGAACTGCTAAGATACCATTTATAGAATCAACTGCTAATAAATATTTATTAATTTCTACTTTCTTATGTATAATAGCATCTATGATATTACCAATTTTATTAGCACCTATTAAGTCATTCCATTTCACTTATCTACCACTTAACTTTTATATATTTGTAATTTTCTTATCATTACTATATATTGTAGTAGAAGAAATAGTTAAGAAAATGTATATTAAAAAATATAAAAGATGGTTATAGGGGAGGAAAAATGGAAATAGATAAATTAATTAGTTATATAAAGATGTCTAAAAAAACAGTATTTTTTGGTGGAGCCGGTGTATCTACTGCTAGTGGTTTACAAGACTTTAGAGGTAGTAATGGGCTATACAAAGAAAAAAGAAAGTATCCACCAGAAGAGATTTTATCTCATACTTTCTTTATGAAACATACTGACTTGTTTTACGAATTTTATAAAGAAAAGCTAAATAGTCTTAATTATAAACCTAATATTATTCATAAGACTTTAAAACTAATGGAAGATAAAAACTTATTAAGCTCTATAATAACTCAAAATATTGATGGCTTTGATAAGATGGCTGGTAGTAGAAATGTTTTAGAATTACATGGCTCTATCTTAAGAAACTATTGTCTTAATTGTCATAAGTTTTATAGTGGTGACTATGTTTTTAAATCTAGTAGTATTCCAAAGTGTAGTTGTGGTGGAATTATTAAACCTGATGTTGTCTTGTATGAAGAAGCTCTTGATAATAAAGTATTAACTGAGGCTATTCAAGAAGTAAGTGAAGCAGATTTATTAATAGTAGGTGGTACCTCACTTCAGGTATATCCTGCTTCTTCTTTAGTAACATACTTTAGAGGGAAACATCTAGTCCTTATTAATAAAGATGAAACACCATACGATTATTTAGCAGATATAGTAATACATGATGATTTAGCCAGTGTTTTTGAAAAAATAAATAAAAGTATAAGTGAAAAATAAAACAAATAAAAGTGACAGCAAATATGAATGGAAGAATTTTAGATGTACATTTATTAAACAATATGTTATATTATTGCTACATAAACGATTATGTGGTGCAAAAACGTATATAATAGTAATGCTACTATGTAGCAAAAAAGTGAGTGAATCCAGTTTTGAATGGAAATTGAAAAAGTAGATTAGAGAGCAAACTCTAGTCTTTTATTTTTTTTGAATAATATATAATATCCATTAAGACAGTTTGACAATAAGGTATCTTATAATACTTAATAGATAGTTAAAAAAAGAGGCGTTCTAGAAAGGAACTACCTCTTTATTAGTACAATGCTTAATAATATTATGAATGATTATAAATACTATTTCTAAGATTAAGAAACCTAAAGCTAATTTATAACCTTTACTTATAAGCTTTACAACTGCTTCTAACTCTTTTTCACCACTAATTGCAAAGTTTATAAAGAAAGTTAAAAAGGCAGTAAGGGCAGCAGTAAATAAAGCTATAAAAGTATAATATAAGAAGAAACTTAACTTTTTAAGAGTAAGAAGAGCGATACCTACTAACTCTATTACTAGTAAAATAATAGTTAAACCTCTTACTTTAGAATTATTACAAAAACTTATAACATCTAAGAATCCAGATATATCATTATCTTTATCTTCAATCATTTCATTAGATGATTCAATTACTTCTTCACTAGCATTATCACTAATTTCTTTTAGCTTTTCATCTGATAGATTAATATCATAATTCTTATTAACTTTCTCTAAAAATTCTTTAGTTTTTTCTTTGATAAGTTCGTCATCAACTTCACTCTTATTACTAGTCTTCTTATCAATTACTTCTTTTAAAATAGTATTAACATACTCTTTCATTTCATCATTAGATAAAGCCTTATCAATCTTATCTTGACTAATACCTAAGTCTTCTGCTTCTTGATATAGGTCATTACTATCTACAACGGAATCATCAAGTGCTTGATTGGCAGCAATCTTAATAATTTCATTGCCAACGTAAGGAATTGTAAATAGTCCTACTAAAACAATAGTAGTTGCAGTTGCTATTATTGTAAGTAAAATAGCTAAAAATTTTTTCATATATCCACCTCTTAGACATACTATAACATATTTTACTAAATTCTTCTATTATTATGTTATAATTGGTAAGAAAGGACGTGATTAGATGAGTAAAAGATATAATCCTGATAAGAATATTGGTCTTAGTAAAGAACAAGTAAATGAAAGAATTAAAGATAATTTAGTTAACTTTAATACAAATGTAAAAACAAAAAGTGCTAAAGAAATCATCTTAGAAAATACTGTTACATTATTTAATATAATCAATGTTATTTTAGCAGTAGCAATTATTTTAGTAGGTAGTTATAAGAATCTTGGCTTTCTACTTATTATCGTTTTAAATACTGTTATTAGTACATTTCAAGAATTACATTCTAAAAGTGTTATTGATAAATTATCAGTGGTATCAGCATCAAAAGTTAAAGTATTAAGAGATAAGGAAGAATATGATGTTAATCTAGATGAAGTTGTTTTAGATGATATTATTATACTTGAATTAGGTAATCAAGTAATTACGGATGCTATTATAGTAGATGGAGTAGTGGAAGTTGATGAGTCATTTATAACGGGTGAAAGTGATACCTTAATAAAAAAAGAAGGCGATATGCTATTATCAGGTAGTTTTATTGTAAGTGGCAATGCTAAAGCTAAGGTAGAACATATTGGATATGATAACTATACTGCTAAAATATCAAGTGATACTAAATATATAAAACCAATATCATCTGAAATTATGCGTTCTCTTAATAAAATAGTTAAGACTATTTCAGTTATTATAGTTCCTCTTGGAATCTTACTTTTTGCAAGACAGTTATATTTATCAGGGAATACTTTGCAAAATGCTGTTGTTAACACAGTAGCAGCTATTATAGGAATGATACCAGAAGGATTAGTATTATTAACGTCAACTGTTTTTGCTGTTTCTGTTATTCGTCTTTCTAAAGAAAAAGTTTTAGTACAAGATTTATACTGTATTGAATCTCTTGCTAGAGTTGATGTGATTTGTCTTGATAAGACAGGTACTATTACTGAAGGTAAAATGGAAGTAGTTGATGTTATTCCATTAGATGGAGAAACTAAAGCTTTACTAGGAGATATTTTAGGTAGTATGATGGCAGCTACAAAAGATAAAAATGCTACTGCTATTGCTATAAGAGATGCTTATTATCGTAAACCAAAATGGAAAGTAGAAGAAGTTATTCCTTTTTCATCCGAAAAGAAATATTCTGGTGTAAAGTTTGCTACTGATACTTATTTGATTGGAGCAGTAGAATTTGTTTTAAAAGATCACGGTAAGAGTTATCAAAAGATGTTAGATGATTATATTAAAAAGTATCGTGTTTTAGTTCTAGTCAAGGTTAATAATTACGGTAAAAAGAATGAAGAAAGAAAAGCTTTAGGATTTATTTTATTACAAGATAAAGTTAGAAAAGAAGCTAAGAAAACATTAGAGTACTTTAAAGAACAAGGTGTTGCTATTAAAATCATATCTGGAGATAATCCTATTACTGTTTCAGCTATTGCTAAAAGAGCAGGACTTACTGAAAAGCTTAGAGTGATAGATTTATCTACTTTAAATAGCGAAGAAGAAATACAAAAAGCAGCTTTAGAGTATGATGTATTTGGAAGGGTTAAACCAGAAGAAAAGCACTTACTTATTAGAGCTTTAAAAGAAGCAGGGCACAATGTAGCCATGACGGGAGATGGCGTTAATGATTGTTTAGCTCTAAAAGAAGCTGACTGTTCTATTGCCATGGCTTCAGGAAGTGATGCTGCAAGAAGTGTATCCCAATTAGTCTTACTAGATTCTAATTTTGCTTCTATGCCTAGTGTCGTAGCAGAGGGGAGAAGAAGTATAAATAATCTTGAAAGATCAGCCTCTTTATTCCTAGTTAAAACTATTTATGCAGGAATACTTGCCTTTCTATTTCTTTTCATTGAAATGTCTTATCCTTTTATTCCTATTCAGTTAACTCTTGCTAGTGTAGTAACTATTGGAATACCATCATTTGTCTTGGCACTTGAACCTAATAAAGAAAGAGTAAAAGGAAAGTTCTTAGTGAATGTCTTAAAAAAATCAGCACCACCGGCTTTTACAATTATCTTAAATATTTTACTAATATGTCTAGCAGGGCAGATGTTTAGTCTTAGTTATGCTAAAATATCAACCCTATGTTTAACTTTGACTGGTTATACGTCATTTATTCTTTTATTTAAAATATGTAGACCATTTAATAGAATAAGACTAATTCTATTTAGTACAATGTTTTATCTATTTATATATGCTATCTTTAACTTAACTACTTTATTTTCTATAACACATTTTAACGTCTTTATGATTTTCCTAGCATTTATCTTAATGTATTTATCACATAGATTATATACTTTCTTTGAAATGCTTATCGATAAACTTATGATGAAATTAAGTAGTAAAAATAGGATATAAAAAAAGTCGTAGATATCAACTTGATATTTATGACTTTTTTTCTTATAAATAAAATAAAAACCCATAAGGGTTTTAAATTCTAAATGGCGGAGACAGAGGGATTTGAACCCTCGCGACAGTTACCCATCCTACTCCCTTAGCAGGGGAGCCTCTTCAGCCTCTTGAGTATGTCTCCAAATTGCTTCCGTAGTTATAATATTACCGTAAAATAAAAGTGATGTCAACACTTTTACAAAGAAAAAGTGAAATTGAACTAATTAAATTAAAAGATAAGTTATTTTTTAATTTAATTTCCTTTTTACAATAATACGGAAAATATTAAAACTTTTCTCTTTTATTGTTTAGAATAGTATAATAGCACTTGAAATACTTAATAGTTAGAGTGCTTGCCTTTCTTCTTTTAAAGGAAGGAGGCTTGATATTTATGTCTAAAAAAGATTTATTAATATCATTATTAGTAGTAATTATAATGTTACTAATTGGCCTACTTTATAAGTAGTCATAAAATAAAAAAAGCACTCAATCTAATAGATTGTGTGCAAACCCTAATTAAGGTAAGTACTCAAACATTGGATATTAAGTATTTCCTTTTTTATTATATGAAGTTTCCTTCATCTATATACATAGTAGCATAAAGTCATACTTTTAGCAAGTGCTTGCTAAATGAAATTTAAAATAAAAAGCCTTGAAATAAGGCTTTGCAATCATTATGGTGACCAGTACGGAATTCGAATCCGTGAATGCTGCCGTGAAAGGGCAGTGTGTTAAGCCACTTCACCAACTGGCCAAAAAAAATGGCGCCTCAACTAGGACTTGAACCTAGGACCCCTTGATTAACAGTCAAGTGCTCTAACCAACTGAGCTATTGAGGCATCTAATGGTGGGCCTGACAGGACTTGAACCTGTGACCTCTCGCTTATCAAGCGAGCGCTCTAACCAACTGAGCTACAAGCCCGTTCTTTCAAACAGAACAATTTAATATTACAATAAAATGTTTCATAAATCAAGTCTTTTTTTTTAATTTTGTAATATATTTCCGACTTGCATACTTAGAATAGCAAAGATGTGATTAAAAATCAAGCTTTTTTTAAAAAATATTGTGATAAATTTCATCTTTTGCTATAATCTTCTAAGAAAAGAGGTGCTTTTATGTATAAAAAAGTCGAAGAAGAAGGATTATTGTTAGAAACAATATTAAAATTATTTAACGAACAAAGTCATAAAAAATTAAAATCATATCTAAAAAATAATAGTGTTTTTGTAAACGGTAAATCTATTACTGCTTATAACTACAAAGTAAAGAAAAATGATATTATTGAAATTAGAAAAGATTATAAGACTCATAAGAAGTGTCCTTTAAAGATACTTTATGAAGATGAATACTTTTTAGTAATAGAAAAACCAGCACATTTATTAACAATAGCAACTACTAAAGAAAAAGAAAAAACAGCTTATCATATGATGCGTCAATTTATTAAAGAAAGAAATAGTAAGGATAAAATATTTATTTTACATCGTCTAGATAAAGATACATCAGGAGTAGTAATCTTTGTAAAAGATGAAAGAGTAAAAGAACTACTACAAAATGATTGGAATAACTTGATAGAAGATAGAGAGTATATAGCAGTAGTACCAAAAGGAATAAAGTCATATACTAACTATACATGTTATTTAAAGGAAGATAATAATTATAAAGTACATGTTACTAATGAAAAAAATGGTAAAAAAGCAATTACTTCTATAACAGTATTAAAAGAAAAGAAAAATTATGCCTTAGTAAAAGTAAATATTAAGACGGGTAGAAAAAATCAAATAAGAGCAGTTCTATCATATTTAGGATATCCAATTGTAGGAGATACAAAATATACTAGTGATATTAAAGCTAAAAGATTATTACTACATGCTTCTAAAATAGTTTTAACTAATCCAAATAATAAGAAAAAATATACATTTGAGAGTAAATTACCAAGAGAATTCCAAAAATATGTATAAAAAAATTATCTTTCTATCATTATAAGATAGAAAGGTGATAAAATGTCAAACTATAAAGTGGAAATTAGTGGAGTAGATACAAGAAATTTAAAAGTATTAACTAGTGAAGAGATGACAGAACTCTTTAAAAATATTAAAACTAATCCTTTTGCTAGGAATGATTTGGTAGAAGGTAATTTAAAGCTAGTCTTAAGTATTTTAAAAAGATTCAAAAATTATAATGAGAACTTAGATGATTTATTTCAAGTTGGATGTATTGGACTTGTTAAGTCTATTGATAATTTTGATTTGGAACAGAATGTTAAGTTTTCAACTTATGCTGTACCAATAGCACTCGACTAGTCT
>FR901086.1 GCA_000438295.1 Clostridium sp. CAG:451 | reverse complement strand
CCACTAAAAGTATTACCTGTTTCTTCTTTAGCTGCTATCTCATAATTAATATCAGTATTACCTGTAATTGATGATTTTACAGTAAAATCAAAGTATTCTCCTGCATTCTTTCTTGTTTTTCCTGTATTATCAGTTGTTGGTAGTGCATTATTCATAGTGATAGTGTTACTACTTTCTGTATATAACATAGTAATATCCCCAGTAGTAATTTTATTTTCTTTCTTACCTAATCCGCTATAAGTAAAAGCTGAATAACTTATCCCTATTACTACTACCAACATAAAGACTGAAATTCCTATTGTTAAAATATCTTTTATCCTTTCCTTATTCATTATATCTCTTCCCTTTCTTTCCTTTTTTAGTAAAAAACACAGAACTATATCACCATTCTATGTTTTTTACTCATAAGCAAGATACTTTTACTTTCTTTTATTTTTTTATTGATTTGCAAATTAAATATACCTTTTTTCTAGTAATAACTATCTATTGCTATTTTTAACACTTTAATTCTACCAAATTTTAGATAACTATTCAATCCACTTTTTCTACTATCCTTCAGAAATCATTTTGTTTTATACACTTTCTAAGATACTACAAATGGATTTAGTGATGATCCATCTCCCTTAGTTATTGCTGTATCAGCTCTTAAATTTATAACAGGACGGACGCCGAAGGAATTTGTTACACCATACCCTGGATTTAAACTACCTGATGGCATCACAAACCAAACACGAGCATTCGAGTAGCGAGGCTCAAAATAAGACGGAGAGAACGTCCAGAAATACATACCATTATATAGGTAATAATTACTATTTGGTGAGTATTCTCCATTATAGTAACCTCTTCCTCCAACAAAAGCTACCTCATCAGCTAAAATTAACCCTACTGGATAATCTAGTTTAGCGCTTTCATTTGACATTTTAAATTTATCATTATTCTGACTACATTTTAAACTTGGGGTTTTATTATCTTTTAAACGAGCAAATGCTCCATAAAACGTATAAGAATCTGTAGTATAACCAGTTCCGCTTGCTATACTTCTATCACTACAAAATGCCTCATCTGCTAATTTATCATTATAACTTGTCAAACTTGTTTTATACCAATTATCTAGTGTAGTTTTAATAGGTGAATCAGTCTTATTAGTTTGAGCTGTTAATAAACTATTTGAACTATAACTTATTGGTTGTACTTTCATTTCAGTAGCACTATCATACCCAACGATTTTATATACTACATTACAACTTGTATTTAAACAGCTATATAACTGATTATTTACTATTTCATCATGATTATCATTCCATGTTAACTCTTTTATATTTCCAGTTAAAGTAAATTTCTTAGTTGATTGATCAAACGTATATCCTGTACCAAAATTATATTTTTGCGTATTTGTAAACCAGTTATATTCAGTAGTTCCATTACTTTCATGTAACGAAAAGTCTTCATTATATTTATAGCCAACATAAGTTGAATCCCAATACTTATCATTAAATACTGAAGTTCCTATAGTAACAGCATCTCCTGTATCTACTGTGTTTTTACCAGAATAGATCATTCTAATAGAACCATCTCCATTACGTCTGATTATTCTCCAGATAAATCCTGCAAAAGATACATAGTTATTTTTAACTGCTCCCCTATAGTAATAACTTTCTCCCTCATCATCTTCTGCCATATATAAGCCTTCATCGGTTGTTGCTACTTTTGTAAAGTCTGGTGTTCCTTTGGCTTTTATAGCAGTTTTGGCTGCATCAGCTGATGCTTCATGATTAGCAATTACTAACATACAATCGGATAACGTAGTAAAACCATTATCCTGACAATAACTGTCCTCCGTTTTTACTATCTCTTTAGCATTAACAGGTAAAGATAAGTTATCATTTATTAATCCCATAGATGAGCCTATTTGTATCTCTTTTCCCTTAGAATTAATTATTACTATTTTATAAGTTAGACTCTTATTTTTTTCAACTACTACTCCAGTAGTAAGTGGGATATTTTCACTATCTGCTGCATATCCTACTACTATATTAGTATCTGTTAAATCATAATAATAAATTGAGTTTTTAGCATCTCGATTGCTAGTATTTGTCACTTTTATAATAATAACATCTTGATTAGTCGTTGGCGTATAACTAATTATTCCTGCTCCATTAATCTCCTATTACTAATGTAGCTGTTAAATTACCAGTTACTACACTATACTTTTGTACTCCTTATACAGTAAACCAAGCATAAGAAAAATAACCTACCATCATTAAAGCACATATTCCAAAAAGAATGAACATATAACTGATTGATATATTTGTTTTAAATAGTTTCTCCAGTAATGTTTTCATAGATACCCCTTTCCTAACATCATAAAATAGCTCTTTTTATTTTAATCTACAATAAAAGAAAGCAGTTACCTTCTATAAACTACTCTTATTGGCCAATTAAACTTTAGACAATTTATAGTCAGTCCTTTACTTTCTTTCATTTCTATTTATTTAACTTTTCCTTTCATACCCTTCAAACCATTATTATTAGCAAATCCTTGTAGAATATTGTTATCAAATGTATGAACTTTACTAGTTCTAGTTTTATAATCTTTTACTGCTATATTAATCATTTCATCTAATAAAGTAGTATAGTCCATTCCTTTTTTATCCCATAGATAGAAAGCAAGACTTCCTGGAATCGAGTTTATTTCATTAACATAAACCTTCTTTGCTTTTTTATCAACTAGCATATCAATTCTAGCTACTCCACTACTACCTAGTGCTTTAAATACTCTAACAGCTAAATCTTCTACTTCTTTTTGCATCTTATCAGTTAGGTCAGCTGGTATTTTACGTGATGCACTAGCCATTCCTTTAGATCCTTTACGAGGTGCTAACTTTGCTCCAAGTTTTCCCTTAACTTTACTACTACCGACATATTTTTCTTCAAAGGTTAAGAAGTTATGAGTAGATAGTACTTCCTCTATAACACTAACTTCTTGAGATGCATGATTACCTAGTACAGAGATATTAACCTCCATTAAGTTAGGAATCATTTCTTCAACAATAATCTTAGAGTCATAGTTAATAGCTTCATCTATGGCTTTTTCTAATTCTTTTTTATCTTTAGCAGTACTAATACCAATACTACTACCAGTAGTAGCTGGTTTAATAATTACTGGATAATTTAGCTTTTCTATCTTTTTAATTATTTTATCACTATTATCTTTATAGTCTGAATCATAAAACCAAGTATAGTTAGGAATAGATATATCATTAGCTTTAAAGATATCACGCATATAAACTTTATCCTGTCCTACTACTCCTGCATAAACATTAGGTCCAACATAAGGAACCCCTACTGTTTGTAAATATCCTTGTAATACTCCATCTTCTACATTGGTACCGTGAGTAATTGGAAATGCTATATCAATATCGGTAACAATCTTTTTAAAGAATCCTTTACTTTGTAATACAAATTGATTATCTTTCTTATATAAGACAACATTACTTGCATATTTCTTAATAAGACCTAAATCTTGATAACTTTCAACATCAAAAAGCATATCTCCTGTATACCACTCACCATCTTTTGTAATATATATTGGTACGATTTGATATTTATCTTGATTAATTTTATTCATGGCTTGAACAGCCGTAATTATACTAACTTCGTGTTCTACACTTTCTCCCCCAAAAATAACACCTACTTTTATTCTCATCTTAATCATCCTCTTTCTTTCTCATTATAGGTATCTGGTAAATCATTTTCAAATAAAGCATACACTTCTTCTTTTGTCTTAATACCTCTAATAAAATTGTATGCTTCTTTTACATCATTGTAAACAATAACATTATCCATATTATAATTTTTATTTTCTAATCCTTTTTTAATAGGTAGTGTTTTCTTCTTACCAATTAAAACAACATAATCAATATTGCCTTCTTCTGCTATTTGTTCACCAAATTTTTCATTATAATAATCTTCTTTATCTCCCAACTCTACCATTCCAGGTGTTACTACTATTTTAACTCCTGGCATCATTGCTAAGACGTCAATTGCACCTTTTGCTCCAACTGGATTAGAGTTATATGCATCATCGATTTGATAGAATGTTCCAAGTCTTTTTAGTTCTAGACGATGTTCTACTGGTTTAATAGTTTTAACTGATTGTTGTAGTTTTTCTATTGGAATACCAAATTCATATCCTAGAGCAAGTCCTGCTAAAATATTATAAACATTATGGTTACCTAAAAGTCTAGTTTCAAATTTATATTCTTTAGCTTCATTTTTAAACTTAACTTTAAAACTAGTACCAATACTTGAACATTTAATATCACTAGCATAAACATCTACATCTTTATTTTCTATACCAATCCAAAGTATTTTACATTTATTTTTTAATTTATAACTTACTTGTTTAGGATCATCTCTATTTAAAACACCAATTCCATCAAGTGGTAATGATTCAATTAGTTCAAACTTTGTTTTTTGAATATTTTCTTCACTACCAAATGTTTCTAAGTGAGCAGTACCTATTTTAGTTAAAATACCATACTTTGGTTTAACCATATCACAAAGTTGTTTAATCTCCCCTGTTTTATAAGCACCCATCTCAGCAATAAATACTTCCGTAAACTTATCTAAATGATTATTAATAGTAATGATAAGTCCATAAGGAGTATTTAAGTTCTTAGGAGTTGGAAGAGTTACATACTTAATATTTAATATATCTGCTAAAATATTTTTACTACTAGTCTTTCCATAACTACCAGTAATTCCTACTACTTTCAAACTTTCCATACTATGAAGTTTCCTCATAGCCATATGTTTAAAATGATAATATACATATTTTTCTAAGGTATACTTATTTATAAAGTTAGCTAGTCCTAAAACAAATACATTTAAATAACTCATTAAAGCATAGATAAAAATCATGAAACTACTATAAACCAAATCATTTCTCAACATAATCATAATAACTAATGGAATAAGGTAAAGAATAGTTTCTGTTACCATTAATCTTTTTACTCTAGAAGTTATTACTAATGGTTTTTTAACTTGTTCCTTTTTTATATCATTACGAAATTTCACGATAAAAGCTAAATATAAAATACTAGCTAAAAGATTAAATACTAGAGCTATAGTTTTATTAGTTGTTAAAAAGCAATTAGCTAAAGAGACTATTATTAGACAAATAAATTCTAAGGTTACAAAGTTACTACTATTATTTAATACCCATTTTAGATAACGATTATTTTCATTATATAAATTTTGTTGTAACATATGCAAGTTTTTCTTAGATTTAATAATAATTAAAATTGTAATTATAAATAATAAAATGATTTTAACAAACATCTTTTTACTCCTCCATAAATTTATTAATAATAGCCCCTACTTGATAAAGGTTTTCTAAATAGGCATAGTGAGTTCCTGGTAAAACAATCATCGCTCCATCAGAAAGTAATTTTTCTAACATTCTTCCTTCTTCTAAAGGTACAGCTTCATCATATTCACCCCATATCAAAATGACTGGTACTTTTATTTTCTTAGCATATTCTGATAAGTCTTCTCCTACTACTTTAACTAAAATATCTCTCATCATTGGACTTGCATTTTTATAGTCAGTAGAACCTATATAATTTTTAGCAATATCTGCTAGTTTTTCCATACCTGGTAATTTTTTAACACTTTTTAACATTTTTTCTTTAAGAGTTAATTCCTTTTTCGTCTTAACACAAGGTGCTCCACATAATACTAGTTTTTCAACATCATAGCTGGCTCCATAACGAATAGAAATTCTCCCCCCAAAGGAATGACCAATTAGTGTTGGTTTTACTACTTTTAAACTTTCTAATAAATCATGAACTATTTCAGTATAATCACCTACATCTAGAATAGTATCTGGTTCCTTACTTTTACCAAAGCCTGGTAAGTCAATAATAGTTATATGATAATTATCTGCAAGTAAATCACCAAGTGGTTTCATCATTTCGATATTTTGTCCCCAACCATGAAGTAAAACAATATCTTTTCCTTTGTCATTACCATATTGTATGTAATTAATATCCGTAAGATTTACTTTTTTTGTCATATGCCCTCCTTATTCACAATTATAACATAAAGAAAAAAAAAAATCTTAAATTATTAAGACTTTTTACACGTTTACACCTTTATATTTAACTTTATACTTATCAAGATACTCTTCAGGATGTTCTTCTCTATGTTTTTCTTTATTTTTTTTCATCTTTATACTAGCATCTTCTACCACTTCTTTCAAATTATTAGTAGTAGTACAATAAACAATTCCATAAGATGCACTATACTCTGTAGTATCTAAATATACCTGACTATTAGCAATCTTATCTAAAAATAAACTCTTATCTACATTTTGACAAATCACTACAAATTCATCTCCACCGATTCTATAAACATCAGTAGTTCTAAAATTATCAGTTAATGATTTAGTAACCGTTTTAAGTAGTTCGTCACCTTTTTGATAACCATACATATTATTTACTATTCCAAGACCATTAGCATCTACAAAAGCAACGCCTAAATTATTATAAGTACATTTCTTTTCTACTAACTCATCATAAGCATATCTATTTTTAGTTTTTAGTAAGCTATCAGTGTACTTTTCATTTTTTAATCGTTCTATAAGTTCTTTATTCTTAAACATATTATTAAGTATAGAAGATAATAATTCACTATATTCTATATTTTTACTATTATTTCTAATTAATAGTTTTTTAGATACATCTTCTGATATATTAATAACACAATCATCAGCTTTAATTATTTTCTCACTACCAAACATCTCGTCACTCATTCTATCAGAAAAAGTACTAACAAGCATAACATCACTTGCCTGATAATATTCTTTTATCATAGATAAAACTTTATCAAAGTAATCTAAATCATACTGTTCACATATAGCCATATTATTAAGACCAGTTAAAAAATCAATATCACCCATAACTATCCCCTTCTTATTGCTGCTTATTTTAACATTAAAAGGGGAATAAGTCAATATAATTATAATCTAGGCAATAGTTGAAGTTTCTTTACCACCTAATTTATATTTATCTTCTAACCAACCCTTAGTAATTGCATCCTTAGTCATTATGTTTATAGTAGATGGAATACTACATATCAAATATAGCTTTATTAAACTAACCAAAACTAAAATAATTAGTACACTTATTCCCTTGTCTTTTATCAAATCATACAATTTATACCTCTTATTATATTTTGTTTACATTTGTTTTATCATTAAATACTACATTTAATCCGTCAAGTTCACCACTACTTATTTTATAATCTTCTCTATCATTTAATATTCTTTGATAATAATTAATATTACTATCATTAATCTTATCAATATCTTTTAAAGGAATACTAGCCTTGTTAAAAGCTTCTCCATATTTAGTAGCTGTCTCTTCGGTTAATTCTATATAGCCATTACGCATCAAGCTTCTAGCAAAATCCTTATCTTCTACAAAATAACCAGAATCTGGTGCTACTTTAAGTCCAGTATTTTCTTCTTCTTGATAATATCTTCCTTCGTTACATCTATTAGTAGTAAAGAATTGACGATAAGTAGTATCTATTAAATAAGTTTTAGTAGCACCATTATATGGGAAAGTAACTGTTCCAAAAGCATGATTAAACGGATAATCAAAACTTCCAGTAGCACTATTCTTAGTTACTTCTAAGCCAATATTTTCAAGTGGCATTAAAGAAAGAGCCTGTCCTAACTCACAAAAACCATTTAAAGAGTTATTCTTAGTATCAATACCAAGTGTTTCAAAGCCACGTCTTGCATTCATTACACTGGCTTGTAAAAGTATCTCTATCTCTTCATTAGTTAAGTCATTACCTTTCTTTAAACTATCAATAGCATCATCTAACCTATTTTCATCTATTATGAATCTTTTAGGTTCTTCTTTAATTATATAACTTTCACTTTCACCGATTAAATATAGTTGATAGGCAAAGTCTAACTTGATATTATACTTTTCACTCAGTTTGTAATAATCGGTCCATAACTTACTTAATACTTCATGCTTTTTATCATTAGTAATATCTTCATTATAAACATCCATTATAGCTAATAATATTTTATTTAATGTATCTTTTTCCATAATTTCTCCTAAAATAAACTTAATTGATTAGAGTCTGGTAGCTGATCAATTATTCCCATACTAACCATCTTATCGATTAAAGTTTTAGAAACCTTTCCTCTTCTTTGTAAGTCTTCCTTACTTAAGAATGGTTGTTTTTGTCTTTCTTCAACGATAGTAGTTGCAACAGCTGCTCCTAGTCCATCAATCGTAGAAAATGGTGGTATTAAGGTATTTTCATGTTCATCATCAAGTACAAAACGATTAGCATCACTTTTCTCAATTGAGATAGGTGCAAACTTAATACCTCTAGCGGTAGCTTCCATAGCAACATGTAAACTTCCAATAATATTAGTCTCTTTATTAGTAGCTTCATATCCTTTAGCTAGTAAATCTTCATACCTTGCTCTTATAGAATTATATCCTTTAATCATTGCTTCTATATCAAAGTCATCTTCTCTAATTGAGAAGTATGCAGCATAATACCATAAAGGATGATAAAGTTTAAACCAAGCAATTCTAATAGCACTCATTACATAAGCACAAGCATGAGCTTTCGGGAACATGTATTTTATCTTATGACATGATTCAATATACCAATCGGGAATCTTTGCATTTTTCATCTTAGTAGCATATTCTTGCCAAGTCTCTGGGTCTTTTGAAGCTTTACCTTTACGAACAAACTCCATTATCTTAAAGGCAAGTTTAGGTTCCATTCCCCAGTTCATTAAGTTAACCATGATATCATCACGACATCCGATAACCTCTTTAAATGGTACTACATTATTCTTAATTAACTCACTAGCATTTCCTGCCCAAACGTCAGTACCATGTGATAAACCAGAGATTTTAACAAGTTCCCCAAAGGTACTTGGTTTAGTTTCTACTAACATTTGAATAACAAAGTTAGTTCCTAGTTCAGGAAGACCTAGAGTTCCCGTTGGACAAAGTATATCTTCTTCTGTAACACCTAGTTCTTTAGTACTAGAAAGAAGGGAAAATATTCTTTTATCATCCATTGGTAAAGTTGTTATATCAAGACCCGATAAATCTTGAAGCATTCTAAGAACAGTTGGATCATCGTGACCGAGAATATCTAGTTTTAAGACATCTTGGTCAATGGCATGGTAATCAAAGTGAGTAGTTCGCCAAAGAGATGTGTTATCATCAGCGGGATACTGGAATGGTGTAAAATCATAAACATCCATATAACCAGGAATAACAACAATTCCTCCAGGATGCTGACCAGTTGTTCTTTTAACACCAGTACACCCAATAGCAAGTCGCTCTATTTCTACGTTTCTTTTTCCTTCAATACCATGTTCTTCTAAATAACCTTTAACATAACCAAAAGCAGTTTTCTCAGCTACTGTTCCAATAGTACCAGCACGATATACATTATCAACTCCAAATAATACCTTTGTATATTCATGAGCCTTCCACTGATATTCACCAGAAAAGTTTAAATCAATATCTGGTACTTTATCAGCATTAAATCCTAAGAAGGTTGCAAAAGGCATGTCTTGTCCTTCTTTAGATAGTTTTCCCCCACATTTAGGGCAAGTTTTATCTGGTAGGTCATAACCTGATGAGTACTCTTTTCCGTAAGGTTCACCAGCTTCATCCATAAACTCTGAATACTTACAATCTTTATTACGACATAAGTAGTGAGCAGGAAGAGCATTAACTTCAGTAATTCCCATCATAGTAGCTACGAAACTTGACCCAACAGAACCACGAGATCCAACAATATAGCCATCATCATTAGAGTGTTTAACTAGTTTTTGAGCGATTAAGTAGATAACATCGAATCCTCCACCGATAACCCCTCCTAATTTCTTAGGTAGTGTTTTTTCTATCTCATCACTACTCATCTCAGGATTCTTAATTTTTAAGTTTTCTCTAATCTTTTCTTTAACACTATCAAAGCCTTTTAACAAGGTATCATGTAATCTTTTAAATGTTTCCCTAGTCTTATCTTCTTCCTTAATATTGTCTCGTTCTATCTCATCAGTTATCGCTTCAAAGATACCATCCCCATAAAGTTCTTTACTAATACGTTCTTCTATATTATAAGGTAAGGGGTCTCCATACCAATCTGATGCTCTTGTAAAGACTAAGTCAGTAACTGTTTCTACACTCTTATCAATCTTAGGCGAGAAAGGAATACCACCTGTTTCAATAATAACTTCAATTTCATTTACCATACCAAGTATTTTATTAGGGTTATCAATTACTATTAAGTTTCTTGTCTCTTCATCTAGGAAAGAGAAATCATTAAGCATCTCATCAGTCGTTCTAAAGTGATTAGATGGTATTTCTTTTATTCCTCCTCTTGCTAAAGGATGACGTCCTCCACCTGGTACTTTTTGATTAACAATTATCTCTCTATATATTTTATCTTCTCTTGTTAAGTGATGAACATCACCTGTTGCTACTATTAGTTTACCTGCCTCAATAGTAGTTCTAATAATCTTTTCTAGATGAGCGATTAATTCTACTTCTGTACCAAAATCATTCATATCAATTAAATGTCTATAACACTCTGGAGGTTGTACTTCTACATAATCATAAAATCTTATAATATTAGATAATTCTTCTTCACTTTTACTTTTCGCTTGCCGAAAAACTTCAGATTCATAACAACCACTACCAATTAATAAATCTTCACGATACTTTTCAACAATACTTCTTGGTACTCTTGGTGTCTTATATAAATAGGTTGTATTAGCATAAGAAATTATCTTAAATAGATTTTTAAGTCCCTTCTTAGTAAGCGTTAAAATATTAATATGATTTAAGGTACCATACTTATACATTTCACTTTGATCAACCATATTAGCAAGCTGTTCCATTGTCTCAATATTACGGTTATTTAACTTCTCTAGCATTTTGTAAAAGACTAATGCCGTTCCTTCCGCATCATAATCTCCTCTATGATGTGCCTCTTCATCCCAAGGTACATTATATCTTTTAACAAGGGCAGACAAACTATGTCTTGCATAATTATTATCAAGGGTACGTGATAGTTCTAAGGTATCAATAACAGGATTTTTAAACTCTCCTAGATTATATTTCTCATAAGCCATCTCTAAGAAAGATACATCAAACTTAGCATTATGAGCAACCATTGGTAAATCACCAAACCAGTTAATAAAATCTTTAACAGCCTCTTCTTCACATCTTTTACCTTCTAGCATCATATCCGTAATATTAGTAACATCAACTATTTTTTGAGGAAGAGGACGTCCTGGATTAATTAACTCATCATACTTTTCAATGATGATGCCATCTTTCATCTTAACCGCACCAATTTCAATGATAGAGTCAGCACCACCAGCATTAAATCCAGTTGTTTCAAAGTCAAAGACAACATAAGTATCATCTAGTAATACATCATTATTAGGACGAACAACAATATCTACATTATCATCTACCATTACTAATTCTGTTCCATAGATAGCTTTAAACTTTTCATCTTCTTCTTTTCCTTTATTATAATCTCTTACATAGTTATAAACATGAGGGAAAGCTTGAGCTCCATTATGGTCAGTTATAGCAATACCTTTATGTCCCCATTTAATCGCTTGTTTAACAAGATCAAGTTCATCTACTACACCATCCATCTGACTCATCTTAGTATGAGCATGTAACTCTACTCTTTTTCTCTCACTTAAGTCTTTAATTTCTTCTTTATGTTTAGTAATAGGCATAATATCACGAGCATTTAAAACTAATTCTTTAGCAAAACTATCTTCTTTAACATAACCTGATATTAATAAATCTCTTCCTACTTTAAGTTCTTTACAAAGTCTTTCATACTCATCTTGTTCATTACAAAATACTTTACATAAAATACTATCGGTATAATCAGTTATTTTTAAAGTAATTATTCTAAACTCACTCTTACTAGACTCAAAGTAATCAACCCCAAAAACATTACCTTCTACAATGACATTATTATCTTCTCCTTGAATCATACTTATCTTAATAGGCATCTGTTTAATATCAAGTCCTAAAATACAACCTTCATCTCTTTTTTTACTTCTTCTAGGACGAGGACCAGGGGTAAAGTTTTTAAACTCTTTCTTCTCTTCCTTTTTCTCCTCTTTAATAGGTTCTACTTTTATTTCTTTTAATTCCCTATCTATTTCTTCTTTAATAGATTCATTTTCTCTTACTACAATCTCTATTTCTTCTTTATATCCTAATCTTTGATAATAAGGACTTATAATATCTTTTATCTTTACTAATCTTTTCTCTTCTATTATATTACTTGCTACTAATAAAAGCTTATCTTTATCTAATATCAAGTTAGATAGATATGGTTCTGTTATACTAATTAGTCCTTCTTCTTTAGCAAGTTCTAGTAGTGGTTTATAATAACTAAGTAATACATTATTATCTAGATTAGTTATATTATAATAAATATTTGATGCTATTTTATCTTTATTCTTTTCAAGCTCTAGATAACTATCTATATCTGGTAATTTATCACTTAAAAGATAAAAGTTCCAGTTACCACTTTCTTTATCTACTACTAGTCTTTCTAACTTTAAAGAGTCAAAAAAAGAAGAATTAGTATAATCAATCCCCATTTTATCAAGTAAAATACTAATCTCTTTTTGCATACTTCTATTCCTCCACTTAAATAATTTCTAGTTCTTCTATTTTCAAAATATATTTTTGATTTTCTATGCAAAAAGTAATAAATTCTTTTAAGTTATAAGTAGCAAGACTTCTTTTTAGACTATACTTATCTACATCAAAGACAATACCATCTCTAACCATATAGTTAAGCATATCATCTCTACTACTTCCAAGATACATTAGAAAGTATGGATATATTTGTTTTTTTAAGAACTTTAAGGAGTTATCTCCTTTTAAATAACAACTCTTCCCTTTTATTCTAGTAGATAATTCATTATCAATAGCAAGCTCTATTATCGCTTCTACTATTTCTTTATAATCAGATTCATAATCTTTTAATTCTTTTTTTAAGATATGACTCAAGATATCAATAACAGCCATTTCCCCATCTTCTTGGTCTCTCATCATTCCCCATGAGATAGTATTAACTTTTCTACTTTTTACTGTTTTCATCTCCACTGAATTAAATCTCGGATTAAGAACTAAGACATGATATATTTTAATATCAAAGCGAACTAATTCTTTAAAGTAGCTAACTAATTCTTTTTTTATCTCATTATAATAGTGCATTAGAAAAAGGCGATATTCCTCTGTTTCTTTTCTTATTCTTTTATAAGCTTCCGTTTCTTTAACCATATCAAAGATAGTATCATCATCAGGTATATAGTTCTTAGGGTCTTTTAGAATCTTCGCTTCTTCTTTATACAAGTCTTTATAAAGATGACGATAATTCTTCCAAAGTTTTTCTTTTAATCTTTGGACATCATTAGTAACAGATGGTAGAAAAAGTAAATTCCAGATTAAAAGATAATCATTCAAATCAAAAGATAAGTTCATGACATTTTCCCCCAATCTATATTCTTTTTATTCTTTAGCATTAACAACTGATGAGATTGGAATGATATAATTTTTCTCATCTAAATGCATTAATACATCATAACAACATATTATACCACCAGTTCCTACTTCTTTAGAAGTTTTTTCTAAACATTTAAAATGTTTTATCATTTCTTTAGTAGGAGATGCTGTTTTCTTTATTTCAAATGGATATAATTTATTGTTTTTATAGATTATTAAGTCTATTTCATTTTTTTCTTTATCACGGTAATAAGATAGGTTTGGTCTTATTCCTTTAGCATTATAAGATTTAACTATTTCACTAATTACAAATGTTTCTAAGTAGTGTCCTGCATTTGAGCTAAGTTGTAGTTCTTTAGCACTTTCCCAACCAGCTAAGTATGAAGCTAGTCCTGTATCCATAAAAATAATTTTAGGTACATGTGTTAGTCTTTTTAATTCTGATGACATATAAGGTTCAAGTAAATAAACAAGACCAGATGATGTTAAAATAGATGTCCATGCTTTAGCTGTTGGTACTGATATACCGGCATCATTAGCAAGTGAGGTATAGTTAAGTTGTTCACCAGTCCTTGAAGCCATACTAACAATAAATTTTTTAAAAGAATCAATATTACCTATTTCTGTTAATTCTCTAACATCTCTTGATATATAAGTATCTATATATCCTTGAAAATATAGTTCTCTATTTATTTCTTTATTGTTATATAACTCTGGCATACCACCTTTATAAATAGTTTCAAATAAGGTATTAACATCAATCTTATCAGCTTTAATCAAGTTAGTCGGATTAAATAAAACTTTATTAGTATTTCTAACAATTTCAGCATAAGTAAAACTATTAAGATTTACTATTCCCACTCTTCCTGCTAATGATTCTGAAACATTTTTCATCAGATGAAACTGTTGTGATCCAGTTAACCAATACATTCCTTTAGTATCATTTTTATCTACATTTATTTTTATATAGGAAAATAAGTTAGGAGCATACTGAGCTTCATCTATAAGTAATGGGGCTGGATGTTCTTCTAAAAATAGTTTTGGATCATTTATTGCTTGATCTCTTAAAACTTTATCATCAAGAGTAACATATTCCATATCATTAGGCTTAACACTAAGTAAAAGAGTAGTTTTACCAACCTGTCTTGGTCCTGTTATCAAAAGTACTTTAAAAGTCTTATTAATATCTTCTATTGTTTTTAACGCTTCTCTTTTATACATATTATCACCCACCTCTATGTTCAATTCTACTCTTTAATTTTAAATTAGTCAATGCCTCCATTTTAAATTGGTCAGTATTCTTATTTTAAATTAGTCATTAAAAGTTAGTAACTATATAATATACAGCAAAACCAACTGCTACTATTAGAATAAGTGATAAAATAACTCTTAAGATAGTAAACATTACTGGTTCTTTTTTATTTTCATCTTCATCATCAAAGAAATCACCACTACTCAAATCCATTGACTTAGTATAGAATGATTTATCTATCTCATCTTTTAGTGGTTTACTTACTTCTTCCTCTTTAATAGGTTCTACTACCTCTTCTAAATTACTAGTAGCCATTAAATCACTTAACAAGCTAGTTTCTTTTTCTTTATCTAATTCTTCCCTAACTTCTTTGCTAGTTATTGTATTAATTAACTCTTCTAATTCTTCTTCATTTTCAATAGGTTTGTGTCTTTTTTTCTGTTCTTCCTTAAACTCATTAAGTTCTTCTTCACTACTTTCTAAGATATTATACTTCTCATTTCTTAGTTTTCTCTTCTTTTCTAATTCATCTTTTTCCCGAGACTCACGAGCTTCTTCTAACGCTTCTTTTAAATTATAATTACCTCTAGTATTACGATATAGATAATTAAAGTCATCTAATTCTTTTCTTTCTTTTTTCTTTTCTACTAAATCATAATCTTTTAAGTAACGATAACCTTCTCTTTTATTAGCATTTTCTCTTAAAGAGTCTAATGGTACCGCTTCTATTTTTGAAACATCAGTAAAATTAGTATACTTTTCGAAGTTATTAAAATCATCATATAAGTTTTTATTTCTACTAGTTCTTGTTCTTACTGTTTTATTTTCATTATCATATCTATTAACTCTACTAGTTCCACTACCCACTTGTATCACCTACTCTTATCTAAAATAATCATACCACATCTAACTAGTTTTGGGAAGAGAAAACACTTTACTAATTAGTAGATAATGCTATATAATTGGGGAAGGAGGAAAATTTATGAAAGTAAAAGTTAATCGTGATGCTTGTATCGGTTGTGGAGCTTGTGCAGCTATTTGTCCTTATGTTTTTGAAATAGATGATGAAGGACTTAGCAAAGTAGTTAATAGTGATGTTAAAGATGAAAACATTGATGATGTAAAAGATGCTATTGATTCATGCCCAACTGGTGCTATTGAAGAAGATGAAAACATTGATGATGTAAAAGATACTATTGATTCATGCCCAACTGGTGCTATTGAAGAAGACAAATAAGACTCTTGGTAATTATCCCAGAGTCTTATTTTTTTCTTGCTTTATAAATCCGTTTATTATACAATTTTATCAGGAACATTTAATGTGAGTGTCGCCCTCCAATCTCATAAGAGAAAGGAGGTAGATATTAATGAAAACTAAAACTTTTATAATAAAGGTTCTAAAGCTCATTGCTATCATTTTATTACTTTCTACCTTACTGGTATTAGCAATAAAAAAATAGACACTCTACAGCACTGATAGAGTGTCAAACCCAATTAATGGAGGAGACATTCACTTGCAAAATTAAATGTTCCTCTTTTTATTATATGCAAGTTTCCTTGCTTACATACCAATAATAGCATAAATTAGTGTTATTGTCAAAAAAACAACAAAAGGCTTTTTTGTTATTTTTTCGCAAAATTAGCAATAATACAATAATACATTTATATTTTATTAAATTAATATATAATTATTATCTTTAATACTGTACAACTATACAATTTAAATTCTTTTTCCATATAAAAACCACGTTTCTATTTTGAACAAGAAACGGGGTTCATATCATTTTACTTAGTCATTTTCTTTTCTAAAGCATATACCTTTGCTACTTCTTTTTTGGTTAAAGGACGATATTCCCCACTCTTCAAACCATCTAATGTAAAGAAATAAACCTGTTCTCTAGTAAGTTTTAATACTTCAAAACCAACTTCATTTAACATTCTTTTAACCTGATGATTAATACCTTCATGAATAGTTAATTCTACAAAAGAAGTACCATTCTTATAATCTATTCTTTTAACTTTAGCTCTTGCACATCTTACCTTTTTATTATCAAGTACTACTCCACTTTTAAGTTTAGCAATAGTATCTCCTCTAACAATACCTTTAACTTTAGCAAGATATACTTTATCAACTTCTTTATTAGGATGCATTAAAAGATTAGCAAACTCTCCATCATTAGTTAGTAATAATACACCAGTAGTATCATAATCAAGTCTACCAACAGGATAGATTCTTTCATTAACTGGTATTAAATCAGTAACAGTTTTTCTATTTTTATCATCAGTAACACTAGTAATAACTCCTCTTGGTTTATTAAGTAAGAAATAAACTTTTTCTTCCCTAGTTAATATTTCTCCATCAACTTCAATTCTCTCTTTACCAGTTACTTGATAGCCTAATTCTCTAATAACTTTCCCATCGACACTAACTCTACCTTCAAGCATTAACTTTTCAGCTTTTCTTCTTGACGTTATACCACTAGCAGCAATAACTTTTTGTAATCTTTCCATCAAAGTTCAACTCCTTTAATAACAATAATATAATATCATTAATCATTAGGAATTTAAAGAAAAACTTTAACAAAAAGCCATAACCATTAAAGTTACGACTTTATATTTTAATATTATTAATTACTAATAACAAATGGCTCAGATTTAGTACCTTTTCCTGATACTATCTTTACTGTAGATTTTAAATTCATAGATGGGCAAAACCCAGAAGAATTATCACCTGGACTAACACCGCCACTATAACCGTAGGAATAGTTCACGTTATTAACATTTGAAGTATCATATGGAGTTAGTGTCCAATAAGTAATATTATTATTACCACTGTCAAATTGTCCAGCCATTAATTCTCCCAATCTCAATAATCCTATTTTGGCATTAATTGTCGTTGTTATCAGACTTTTTCCTGTTTCATCTTGATATTTTGCTAATTTATAATTAACTCCACGATTTACACTTCCAAAATACCACGTTGTATTATCTTCTATCATATTTACTTGGTCACTAGTTAGATATGTACCACCTGTCAAATAATCACCATTTAAGAATGTTCCTATTGTATTATCTTTAGAGAATGTTACATTACTTCCAAAAGCAATAGTTTTATAACTACCACTCTCTTTTAGAGGAATAGCACTTGCTATTTTAGTACCAGTTCCATTTTCATGACTTACTATTCGGTATAGATTGTTTTCTCCGGTTCCAAAGCTTATATATTCACCACTATACCTTGTTGATAACAAAACTCCTACCGGACTATCATTATCACCTTGAAGTCTATAAGGATTATCACTAGTTCCTTCACCATCTATTATTTTTACTGTTGATTTTAAATTTATTGATGGACGAGGACCACCAGAATTTGCTGGACTTCCTACATAGCTGCCACCACTGTCAAATACACTCCAAACACCAGTGCTATCAGATGGAGTTAATGTAAACCAATCTAGGCCATTACTTAAATATTCATTTGAAGAAGTGACGTTTTTCGAACTCATAGTATACTCATAAACATTTAGTAACCCTACTGCATCTGTTACCATTGTTGTTTTAGCAGGTTTTGTAGTTTTAGTTGTCATGGTTGCATTCCAAACACTACCAGTTTTAATGAATTTTTCTGGTTCTCTTAAATTTCCTAGGAAACCATCTACTGATGTATCATTTAACCACTGTTCCATATAACTACCTTCAAAGGCTGTATTGCCATCTGCATTATATGGTAAGGCTGATATATTCCACTGTGTTACTAATTTTACCGAGTTATCACTTGGATCAATTGACACTGCTCTCCATAACTTTCCACTATACCAAATATAATTATTAGGATCAGTTCCTGTAATAAAGGTTTGTTCTGAATCACTGGTGTCTATAGTACCATTGTCTCCTACTCCTGCTAATAGTTTCTCTGCTACTGGTGTCGGTACTTGTTGATTAACTTCTATTCTAAGTTTTACTTTAAAGACTTGTCCTCCAATATCACCATTAACTTCGGGATTTAACCATAGTCTTAAGACAAATGTATCTTTCTCACTAGCATCTAATCCCCCACTATAAATCTTTCTACTAGTTAGGTTAGTAGGTGTACCAGTGGTATCAGTATTTACTCCTAGACTATATCTTATAAACTTATCATCTATTCTAGTTTGACCTGAAGATATACTATCATCATCTAGATATACAGAATAAGAACCATATCCTTTACCAATATTTTGTACTGTAAACTTAAAGCCTTCTTGCTTAAGTCCATCACTATCTTTTAAGAATTCACCAGAATTAATAGTAAGAGAGTTTTCTTCTGTTAGACTGAATCTAAAAGTACCTACTCGCATAGAATGAATTTTTTCACCATTTACTATTTGAATTAACCAGGCATATGTTATTCCAAGACCTAATATTATTATAATTAATAGTGTTATTGCTATTATAAGTTTCTTTTTTTGGTTATTTATTTTATCCACTAAAATACACCCTCTATCTAATAGTTAGTATAACAAGTATTTTTTTATCTGTAATTAATTATGCTGTATAAGCATATCATTTCATTTCTACTAATGACAACTTCTTATCTTCATGAACAAAAGTAAATGTAGCTTTATTTTGATAATCATTTTCACTAGTATAAGTCCAAGATGCTGTTACTTGATAAGCCTTATCATCAGTTACTTTATCTATCGTAAAACTTGTCTTTTCAACACTGTCAATTGTTACTTCTTTAACCGTAGGTAAATCTTGTTTTCTTCCTCCATACATATTGTTTTCTACATACTTGTAAATAGTATCTTCTGCTTTTTCTAGAAAGTTATTTTTAGCATCGGTATGAACAAAGTCAGTACCTCCGACATCAGTATTTGCTACTTTATCTGATAAAGTATAAAAGTCTAGAACAAATAGCTTAGTTAACTCTTTAGCATATTCTTCTTCATCAATCTTATCTTTCTTTAATAGCTCGGCTAGATTATTAAATTCCTTTTTATAAGCTTTACTCTTATTAGACTTTAAGGTATAGCCATACCCCTTTATCTCTGTTAGAACAGTTGCTTTCTTAACCGTAGTTTTAGGTTTAAAAGAGACATCATAGACAAGAACACCAGTTCCTGCTACTAAAAGTACACTACCAATTATTAGGCATCTTTTTACTTTTTTCTTTAGTTTCATTTACTGGCCTCCTTAACTACTTTACTCTCACTCTTATCTTTATTTAATAAATCAAAGACAATTATATTATTAGAGACATCTAATAGTTTCTCAGTATATTTACTATTTTCTGAAATATAATCATCACTTATTACCTCATCTTTTAAAGACATATATTCACCTTTTTGACTATTATAATAAACTTTATTAGTTAACCAGTTTCCATTAGGGAATACTACTATATTATTATCTTTTATTTCAAAAATATCATGTCCTAGTGAATACTTATTATAAAATCCTAACATATTACTAATTGTAGGTTGTACATCATACATTCCCATAATATCTGTTACTTCTTTAGCTTTAATAGTATCATCTTTAGTCCAAATTAATAATGGTACTTTTCTATTTAATTCATAATGATAACTATTAAATTCTTGATATGTTGGATCATCTTTAGATTTAACACTATTAGTAGTCATATCATAATTAAGCATCTTAACATAATCTGCTTTTGGTAGTCTTGCATCATGATCACCATAAAGCATAACAACAGTATTATCAAGTAACCCTGCTTCATCTAGTTCTTGAAAGAACTCACCTAAAGCAGCATCTGCATAATGAACAGATTTAAAGTAGTTACCTAGCTTAGTACCTTCTAGATAAGGATGCTCAACAGTAGTAGTTGTTCCATCTTCATTAGTAACTTCTTCATTCATAGTAACTTTAAATTCACCATACTTAGTAACATCTGAAAATGGTGTATGATTTGATAGTGATATAGCTATTCCATAAAACTTATCATGGTCTTGCTTTATTTTCTTTAATTTTTCTACTGACTGTTTAAAGAATGATTTATCAGAAAGACCTAGTCCTATCATTTCTTCTCCTTCAGTCTTATAAGTTTCTTTACTATAGAACTTATCATATCCTAAAGATTCATGCATAGCTCGTCTATTCCAAAAGTCAGCATTATTAGCATGCATACTGAATGTATAATAACCTTTTTCCTTCATAAACTTAGGAGTACCGTTATAAGTTCTATCAAAGTAACTAACAAAAGCAGTACCATTTTGAGTAGGCATTAAACTAGTATTAAAAGTTAATTCTGTATCAGAACTAGTACCTACACTTACCTGAGAATAAAAGTTACTAAAGAATAACCCTTCTTTAATTAATTTATTCATATTAGGTGTTACTTCTTGTCCATTAAAGGTTCTATTAAGTGCTACATCTTGGAAACTCTCAGCATGAATAACAATTACATTCTTTCCTTCTAGTATTCCTGTATATTCATTAGTATAGTCTCTTGTATCACTTTTATCTTTAAAGTACTCATCAAATTCTTTTTTAGCATTATCATAACCAAACATTGCACTTATCTTTGGTTGTAGACTTTTAACTACATCATTACCTTGATATAAGTAAATACCAAATCGCATAACAATATATTCTCTATTCCATTGTTTAACAAATCTACCTATTTCAAGTCCTGATAAAGTAACAGTAAATACAACTAATATTACAACACCTGCTATAAATGTATGTAACCAGTTTGTTTTTCTCTCTGTCTTAGTATAACGTTTAAACTTACCTTTCTTTAACAATCTATGATAAGTAAAGACAAAGAAAGCAAATGGTACTAAGTAAAGCAAATCTTTTAGTTGTAAAACATTTTCTACTACAGCATCTGATACTGGTGCAATAAACTGAGTAAGAGATAACATAGATGCACTAGCAAATGATGTATAGAATGTATAATATATCGAATTAATCATACAAATAGCTGTAAAGAAAATACTAGCTATTAGTAAATATGTATATCTTTTCTTGCCTTTAAATAAATAAGAAAACGATCCTACTAACACTACTATTCCAATATCAGCAATGATTGGTTTAATAGCTAAATAATTTTCTAATGTACGCATAGTAAAGAATCTAAGCATAGTAGAATTTATCACACATACTAAAACAAAGGTTAAGAAAAGAGTATTATCTGTAAAGTATTTCTTAATCAAATGTTCTTCTTTAACTCTTTTTAAATAATTTTTTCCTTTTTTTACTTGTTTAGTTAATTTCTCTTTCATAACAACCTCACTTCCTGTCCATTATATCATTCTTACTCTTATTTTTCAATTTTCTAACTAGCATCTTTACACTTTGATAAATAATATTTACTACAAATACTAACTGACACGATTGTACTAGAACATATAATTCATCATGTTTATATATCCTAGATGGTCTTACTAAGGAGACATTTAAGTCTAGACAATTAGTAATAAATAGAATAAATAGATATAAGTGAATACCACATAATAGATAGTTAATTATTTTCTCTTTATTAGTTAGTTTATTAGATAGTATGGTATATATCATAATACTAAAACTTATTATAACTGTTATTATATAAAAGATTATATTTGGAAAATAAATAGCATAAATTATTCCTTTTACTATTTCTTCTAGAACATATAAGATACTACTTCCATAAAGGAACATAGCTAGACTTACTATAAATAGAAGAAGAAAAGGGATAAATATTTTTACTTTATTATTTTTATACTTTAGATTAATTATTAGGAAACTTAAGATAAGTATAAAGATTAGCAATTCTTCTATTGCTAGAAATGAATTAAAGTTAAGGTTAAAAAACAAGGTTATTTTATCTATAATATTTAAATCCATCTTCTATTCCCTCCTATTCATTCGTTTGTTCAAAGATATAAACACTTTGCTTAGTTAAATCATCATGTGTACAAGTTATTAAGGTTAAGGTCTTTTTATTATAATCACGATAAATAGCAATTTTACCAGTTTTATCTACTTGATAAGTTTTAACTAGTTTATAGTAATATGCTTTAGCATTATAACTAACAGTAGCAATATCTCCTAGTTCTAATTTATAAAGTGGTTCAAAGAAAGATATTGGAGCATCTCCTGAATGAGCCATTAGAATGAAGTTACCATTCTTAACATCTGGATAATCTGCTTCTTTAGCAATAGTTACATTATATTCGATGTTATTATATTTTGATTCTTTTTTTACAAATCCTCTTTTAAATTTAATCTTTGGAATACTTAACTGACCTATATAGGTATATGAGATATTTTTTTTAGGTTGTTCGGTACTAGATTCTATCTGATTAGTATTATCAGTAGTAGGTTTACTAATATTATTAGTTCCTATATCATTTATAGTTTCATTATCTTCATTTATTTCATCTTGATAAATAGCTAATTTCATTTCACTAAATACTTTATTCTTAATAGTTTTAATAGGAATATAAATCATTACTGATATACCTATTAAAAGGAAGAAAAGACCAACTAGAAGAAGTTGGCCTTTTTTATTAATTTTTCTTCTTTTTACCATTAGAAGATGTTTTAGCTATTACTATGAAGATAATACCAACTACAACTATTGCTATTCCTATTCCATAAACATATGTCATGTTAACTTTTGTATTAGGAACATCAATTAGTTTAGTATTTTTTAAAACTATTTCTGTTGTTTCGTCTTTTTTAATTTCAAATTCATAAGTTGTCTTTTCTGCACTATAGCCATCTGGTACTTTTGTTTCTGTTACCGTATAGTTTCCAACTGGTAATGTAATAGTTGTTTCTTTATCCCCTGTTTCAAAAGTACTAACTACAGTACCTTTAGAATCAACAACAGATAAAGTAGCGTTTTTTACATAATCTCCTGTTTCTGCATCTACTTTACGAAACTTTCCTTCTCCTAGTTCTATTTCGTAAGCTAAATTTAAATTAGCTTTTTGTTTAGAATTATTAATTACTCCTAATACAGTAGTCTGTAATGAAGTACTAGTTGGTTTATAGAAGAATGCATCTTTTTTACTGAAGTTTCCTTCTACACTTACATCAACTGATATTTTTCCATCAGTAGCAAGAGATGCAGGCATTGATATTATAAATGATTCACCTTTGCCAAAAGTTGTTTGTTCTACTAAACTAGTATTAAGTACTTTAACATTACTATTATTTACTGTTACAGTATAACTAGAAAAGCTTCCTGAAGTACTAGTAGGTGTTATAGCACTAGTAACAATATTATTACCATTTGCTGTATAAGTGATATTATCTTTTGATGGTAGTGATATATTAGGAGTAGTAGTATCTCCTTTATAAGCTAATGCTCCCTTAACTAATGAGTCTATTTTACTAGCATATTTACTAGCTTTTATAGCTTGTTTATCAAGTACTGATAAATTGTTATAGTATTGATAATTTTTATCAGAGTCATATTTACCATTTCCATCATTATCTTCAGTAATAGTTGATTCTACTCCTTTACTTGAATAGTTTTTACCATCATCACAACCATTTACTTTATCTATATACCACCAAATAGCTATTTGGGTTAAATATTCATTTAGTTGTGAATCAGTACAAGTTCCAAGTGATTTGCATGTACCTTTAGAGGTATCAAAATTATTATTATCTAAGATATAAACAATTCCTGGATAAGTATCTAATACTGATTTATCTTTTGTATAGTTAACACTAGAACTCATAGATTTCATATGTTCAATACAGAACAAATCTGCAAGTTTATTATCATAGCTAGCTTTAAAACCATAATCTATATCGATAGTTCCAATTTCTCGTAATGTGTTACATGCTGGTGTATTTTGATTATCAGTACATTTAGGACTTTTTCCAAGCTTACTAGTAAATGAACTTGGAAGGGATTCAAGTAATGTTGCATAAGATGGTTTTCCCATAGTTAAAAAACCTATTATTACTAAGATAAATAGAAAAATAGTGGCAACAACACCAATCATTTTAACATTTCTTTTAGCTTTTTCAAATTCAATATCTGTTTTAGTCTTTTTTATAACTTTCTTTCGTGTACTTTTAGTACTCATATATCTCACCTTACCTTATGGATAAAGTATAGCAAAGAAAAATATCTTTTTCAAGATATTTCCAAAAATCGATTAATTTACCTAATATATATGTGTATTGATAGTGTAAACTGACATTTTCAGCTTAAAAGAATAAATTTTCTCTAGACTCTATCCTATGTCACTTTTAAACTACTGTTACACGGTCTGTTCCACAGTCAGAAAACATTTCCCGTACATCAGTTGATGAACCAATCACCCATTTATTAGAAACAGTTATTTGAGTTAATTTGTAACAGCTACGAAACATACTGTACATGCTTGCTACTTTTGATGTATCAAAATTACTTAAATCTAGACTTGTTAAACTGCTACATGAATCAAACATATCTTGCATATTTGTTACTTGTGATGTATCAAAATTACTTACATCTAGACTTGTTAAACTGCTACATTCAGAAAACATATACCACATACCAGTTACTTTTGAGGTATCAAAGTTACTTACATCTAGGCTTATTAAACTGCTACAACCATTAAACATAGTATCCATATTTGTTACGTTTGATGTATCAAAATTGCTTACATCTAGACTTGTTAAACTGCTACAATTATCAAACATAGACAGCATATCTGTTACCTTTGATGTATCAAAAGTACTTACATCTAGACTTGTTAAACTACTAAAATTTAAAAACATACCACTCATATTTGTCACTTTTGATGTATCAAATTTACTTAAATCTAGACTTGTTAAACTGATACACTCAGCAAACATACCACTCATATTTGTTACTTCTGATGTATCTAAGGATGACAAATCTATTGATGTCATAGCAAAGCCAAGAAAATAGGAAACCATATTTTCATTAGCAATAATTCCACCTTTTCCACCTATTGTTACCTTGTAAGTACTATTACCACTTTCATCATCTTCTACATATGCCATTACTGAACCATCTTGAGATTCTGAGATATCCCAACTTTCAACAGCTGTTTCTGGTACTTTAACTTTTTCATCATTTGAATATATTTTGGCATTAGACGGTGCTGGTTCCAATACCTCACCAGTTTTCTCTACATATGCCATTACAGAGCCATCCCCTGCTTCTGATATATCCCAACTTTCAACAGCTGTTGCTGGTACTATGTTATCTTTTTTTGTGATAATACTAGTTATTTTTGATGCGTAAGTTCCAGTATGAAAGTCTGTCTGTGGTAGAGTAAAATTCTCTTTATTAAGATCAGCTTGTGTTACATATGCTTTCATCTTACTACCTGTTGGGGCTTCTTTTACTTT
>FR901085.1 GCA_000438295.1 Clostridium sp. CAG:451 | reverse complement strand
AGGTAAGATTAACAGCTGGAGAATACTTTGATTTTACTTTATCAGGTACAATTAAAGGATCAGAAAACATCAACTGGGAAATAGCAGCAGAAGATGTAACAACAGCAAACTGGGAAATAGCAGCAGAGGATGTAACAACAGGTACTAAAAAGATAGATGGTAAATATATAAAACTATATTTAACAAGTCTAGATGAAAATAATAATGAAACTGAGGTAATGGCACCTAAAGTATATAAAACTGAATCAACAGAAAATACATATACAGGACGTCCTGCTAATATGATGAGTCTAGCTAAAGGAACAACCTCTACAAGTTTCTCAACAAAATATCGTCTTAGAATGTATGTAGATGAGTCATATAATCCCCAAGGAGATGGGGGAAACTTAGCATTTAGTATCAAGATAAATGCTTATGGTAAGACAGGTGATAAGATGAAAGTAACTACTGGACCAGTAGCAAATGTATTACTTTCTGGAGTAGGGGATAATGGTAAAATTGATACAACTGATTCAGAACAAACATTTATTACAGGAACTGATCCTAATAACTATATTTGGTATAGTGGAAAGCTATGGAGGGCAGTATCAATAGATCCAAGCAGGAGACTTATCATTTAGTATAAAGATAAATGCTTATGGTAAGACAGGGGATAAGATGCTTTCTACAGTAGCAGAAACACTACAAAGTAATGGACTAGGAGCAAATGGAGTCTTTGATACAACAGATTCAGAGCAAACATTTATTACAGGAACTAATCCTAATAATTATATTTGGTATAGTGGAAAGTTATGGAGAGCAGTATCAATAGATCCATCTGATAACTCTGTAAAATTAGTAACACAATGGAATATATCAAGCATACCATATAATGCAGATGGTAATGCAGCTTTTCAAGGTAGTTATATGGAACAGTGGTTAAATGATACTTCAGTTCCAAGCGATAACTCGGTAAAATTAGTAACACAGTGGAATATATCAGCATTACCATATAATGCAGATGGTAATACAGCTTTCCAAGGTAGCTATATGGAACAGTGGTTAAATGATACATCAGTAGATGGTTTTCTAGGTAATTTAAGAGAACCAGATAAATTTATTAAAACCGATAGTGTTTGGAATGCCACTTCAACAACAGAAACAACTAAACCAGCAAAAACTACTACGGTAACAGATGCTGTAGGTTTATTAAATGTTTACGAGTATACAATGAGTTATAAAAATGCTACAGATTTCACAGGATACTTAAATAATGGTTTGTATTGGTGGACATTAACACCATTAAATGCCTCGAACGTCCGTTACGTCGTCTACTACGGTTATGGCAGCGGCGGTAGTCCGGCGTCTTCGTTCGGCTCTCGCCCATCTATAAATCTAGAATCTGCTGTGAAAATTATAGACGGTGATGGAACTGTTGATAATCCGTACAGGCTTCAAGGTGATAATGATTCTCCAACAGGAGCATTATTGTCAACAAGATATAGTGGTGAATATATAAGCTTTGGAACCGGAGAAAACAATCTGTATCGAATAGTAAGCCATGAAAACGGAACAGGTACCAAAATAACTAGTGCTATACCTTTAAAGGATAGTGGTGCTTATAAAACACTAGCTTTTGGAAGTAATGCAACATTTTCTAAAGATAATACAATAGGAACATTCTTAAATGGTAATTATTTGACAAGCGGTACATATTTAACTAGTGAACAAGTAAATATGATAGAAGATAATACAACGTGGTACTTGGGAACTGTAGTTAATGGAGATAATTATAAATTAGCAAAATATCAAGATGTAACAGGTAATAATCTAATAACATCAACTACTACTGCCAAAATAGGACTACTAAGAATGGGTGAATTAATGGCAGGACAATTTGATAAATATGGTAATAATACTACTTATTGGACATTAACACCATTAGATGCCTCGGACGTCCGTTACGTCTACAACGGTGGCAGTGTCTACAACGATAGTCCGACGAATTCGTACGGCTCTCGTCCATCTATGAATCTAAAATCTACAGTAAAGATAGTATCGGGAACAGGAACTAAGTCTGATCCCTTTGTGATTAGTAATTGATAGATATCTTTTTGACTAGGAAATGTATTTTCTAGTCAAAAAGAAAAAAATATGGCTATAAGATGTAATATAGATTATAGTAGGGAACTATCACTAGAGTACCTCGAACGTCCGTAACGTCAACAACAACGGTAATGTCAACAACAATAGTCCGACGTATTCGTTCGGCTCTCGCCATTTCCTCTTAAAACTATTGTTATGGTATTTTGTAACTATATAATATAGGTAAGAGAAACAAATAGTTTAGCACTAAATAGCAGTTAGATAGCCAAATTATGACTTTTTAACTTTGACATATTTATGACTTTCTATATTAACATTTATAATTAAAACAGTCTAGAGATTTCTTTAGACTGTTTATTATTTATAATAAAGATAAAATTATTAAGATACTGTTATGAATCATATGCATCATGATAGAGGTAAATACTGTATCAGTTTCATAATCTGTTAGGGCAAAGACTAATCCTAGAGAACCATAGGGAATAATATAAAGTAATTCTAGGGGATTATTACTATTCATTACATGAATATAACCAAAGACTAAGAATGATATAATAGCAAAGACCCATTTCTTTTTAAAGATAGTTTGAAAAGTCTTTCTAAAAGTAATTTCTTCTAAAATAGGTGCGAATAATCCGGCTGCTATAAACATTAAGATGGGACTAGCTGGTATTAAACTTTGAACAGTTTTTTCATTAGTAGAATTACTAAGAGGAGTAAACATAGAAATTAATATGTTTGCTATCATCATAATGGCAAGTCCTACTAACCAGTATTTTAAACCTGAATCGAAACATTTACTAAAATTGTTTTTAAAAGTAAAAAAATCCTTCTTTAACTCTTTTCGGTAGATTAAATAAAAAATAAAGAATAAAACAATATCTGATAAAATAGTTAGTATTAAGAAATTTAAATCTGATATGTTCTTTAGATTAATATTTAGTATTAGAGCGAAGAACACCTTTATATAACTAGAACCAAAGAATAGTAACATAATAACAATTGCTTTTAAAATATAAATAACTTTCTCCCTTAAAGTATCACTCAAATTAAATCACCTCACTATAAATATAATAGCAAAAGAGAAAAGAAAAAACTAGACAAAATTAAAATATTTCGATATAATTGGTACTAAGAAAGGAGTGGGAGATTGAATAATCCCACTCTTTCTAGTTGAAGGAGGACGTATGGAAGAGAAAATTAAAAGCTTAATAAGTGCTGCTATTAGTGATCTTGACCTTAGAGTTAGTAGTGTTTATGACTCTAATGAAGAAGGTATTAAGACTAGAAATATTGAACTGGATAGTGATAGTGTTATTGATGTAGAAAAGATTACTTTGGCAACTAAGATAATTAATCCAATACTAGATAAGACAAATTTGTTAGATGATATTGATGTATTAGATATTCATTCTAAAGAGAAGGGAGAAGAAAATGAATAATAAAGAATTTTTAAGAGCAGTTGATAATATTGTTAAAGAGAAAAATATTGATAAAAGTATTGTTTATGATGCTATGCAACAAGCATTAACTTCTGCTTATAAGAAAAACTATAATACTAAGAATAGTAATGTAAAAGTATTAATCAATGATAAAACAGGAGAGATAAAAGTATATTCTTATCTAACAGTAGTTGAAGATGAGAAGATGACTAAAGATGAGTATGAAGATTATCTATTTGAACATTATACTGATGAAGATGAAGAAGAGGAAGTAGAAGATACTAACGAAGAGGAAGAAGAAAAAGAGAAGATTAGTTTCTTTAATCCTGAATGTGAAATTAGATTAACTGATGCTAGAAAGATAGATAAAAGCTTAAATATTGGTGATACTATTGATACTGAAGTTACTCCTCATGACTTTGGAAGAGTAGCAGCATCTACTGCTAAACAAGTAGTAGTACAAAAGATTAGAGAAGCTGAAAGAAATAGTATTATGGCTGAGTTTGGAGATAAACAAGATGAGTTATTAATTGGTACTGTTGCTTTAGAAGATACTGATAACTACTATATTGATTTAGGGCGTTGTAATGGTATTTTACCTAAGAAAGATATTATTCCTGGGGAAAAGATTGAAATGGGTAGCCAATTAAAGGTTTATGTTACTAAAGTTGATAATAATGGACGTAACTTACTTGTTTTACTTTCAAGAACTCATTATGGTTTTGTTAAACGTTTATTTGAACATGAGATACCAGAATTTCGTGATGGAACAGTATTAATGTATGGAGTAGCAAGAGATGCTGGAAATCGTAGTAAAGTAGCTGTTTATTCAGAAAATAGTAATGTAGATCCAATTGGAGCTTGTATTGGGGAGAAGGGTAGCCGTATTGCTAATATAATTAACGAATTACACGGTGAGAAGATTGATATCGTTAAGTATGATAAAGATCCAGCAGTGTTTATTCGTAATGCTTTATCACCTGCTAAAGAGTTAACAGTATTAGTAACTGATCCTAAGAAACAAGAAGCAATAGTAGTTGCAGATGGTGATAATTTCTCACTTGCTATTGGTAGAAGAGGAATGAATGCTAAATTAGCTAGTCGCTTAACTAGATACAATATAGATATTAAAACTAGTGAACAAGCAAGAGAGTTAGGAATCAATATCAAAAAAGAAGGTGAGTAAGCTATGAAGGTTAAGAAAATACCTTATAGAACTTGTGCCGTTACCGGAGAAAAACTAGAGAAAAAAGATTTACTTAGAATCGTTAGAAATAAAGAAAAAGAGGTCTTTGTTGATTTAACAGGAAAGAAAAATGGTCGTGGTGCATATATTAAAAAAGATATAAATGTTTTAAATGAAGCTAGAAAAAGAAAAAGTCTAGATAGAAAGTTAGAATGTACTATCCCTGATAGTATTTATGAGGAAATAGAAAAGATAATAGAAAAATAAAGAAAGAGGTGAAGTGTATGAATATACAAGATTATGCTTTAGATATTGGTAAAAGTGAAGAGGAAGTTTTAGAGAAGATGAAGAGTCTAAAACTAATTACTACTGATCCTAATAGAGCTTTAAGTGATGATGAGGTAATCCTTCTAGATAATGCTTTTCAAGATGAAGAGGATTATGTACCAAGTGAAGATGTTAATAATGAGGTAGTAGAAGATATAGCACTTTCTATGAAAGCTGAACAGATTGCTTATAACAATAATTCTTATAATAAAGAAAATAAAAGGGCAGTAAAGAAAAATAAGAATAATAAACAATCAGCATCTAAGTTTAAGGAAGAGAGAAAAAAGATTTATAAGCATAGAGAAAAACTACAGAGTAATGAAACTTTAAAAGATGATTCTGTTCTTCTTTATAAAGATGGCATGACTGTTGGTGAAGTGGCTGAAGCTTTAGGTGTTGGTACTAGTGAAGTTATAAAAAAACTTATGGGACTTGGTATTTTAGCTAATGTTAATAAGACTCTAAGCTTTGATGATGTCGAAGTGCTAGCTTTAGAGTTTAACAAGTCTGTTAAGAAAGAAGAAACCCAAGATATCTCTAATTTTGAAAATTATGAGTTAGTTGATAATGAAGATGACTTAGTAGAACGTCCACCAGTAGTTACTATTATGGGACACGTTGATCATGGTAAAACAACTTTACTTGATTACTTAAGAAAAAGTAGTGTAGCTAGTGGTGAAGCTGGAGGGATTACCCAAGCAATTGGAGCGTATCAAGTTAAATGCAAGGGTAAAGATATAACATTTATTGATACACCTGGTCATGAAGCTTTTACAGAGATGCGAGCAAGAGGAGCTTCTGTTACTGATATTGTTATTATTATAGTAGCAGCAGATGATGGGGTTAAACCACAAACTAGAGAAGCAATTGATCATGCTAAAGCAGCAAAGGTTCCAATCATTGTAGCCATTAATAAGATAGATAAACCGGAAGCTAATATTGATAAAGTAATGACAGGACTAGTAGATGCTGGTCTTACTCCTGAGGAGTGGGGAGGAGATACTTTAGTTAATAAGATATCAGCTGTTACTGGTGAAGGTGTTGGAGAATTACTTGAAAATATCTTATTAATTGCTGAGATGCAAGAGTTAAAAGCTAATCCGAAAAGATATGCAACGGGTGCAGTCTTAGAAAGTCAAATGGATAAGCATATGGGAAGTGTGGTAACTTTACTAATTCAAAATGGTACTTTAAGATTAGGAGATCCTATCGTTGTAGGTACAGCTAGTGGTAAAGTTAGAACTCTAAAGAATGATTTAGGACAAAATATTGTTCTAGCCACTCCTTCTATGCCTGTTGAAATAACTGGCCTTTCAACAACTCCAAAAGCAGGGGATAAGTTTATGGCTTTTGAAACAGAAAAACAAGCGAAAGCTATAGCTGAAGAGAGAAGTTTAAGAGAAAAAGATGCTGATACTAATCGTACGGGAATGACTCTTGATGATTTATTTGGCCAAATTAATGAAGGCTTAAAGGAAATCAATGTCGTTTTAAAAACTGATGTTACTGGTAGTTTAGAAGCAGTAAGACAGTCTCTTGAAAAAATTGATGTTGAAGGTGTTAAAATCAATATTATAAGAGCAAGTGTTGGGGCTATTACGGAAAGTGATATTGTCCTTGCTCAAGCATCACAAGCTATCATCATTGGATTTAATGTAAGAGGTAGTAGTAAGGTTATGGATCTTGCTAAAGAATATGGTGTCTCTATTAAGACTTATGATATTATCTATAAAGTAGTTGAGGAAATGGAAGCTGCTATGAAAGGTATGCTAGAGCCTGAGTTTGAAGAACAAGTAACTGGTAATTTAGAAATTAGACAAATCTTTAAATTTTCTAAAGTTGGTTTAATAGCAGGGTGTCATGTTACTAATGGTACTATTAAGATGGGTGAAAATGCAAGAATTATTCGTGATGGTATTGTTGTATATCAAGGAAAGATTAAATCACTTCAAAGAGGAAAGGATAATGCTAAGGAAGTTAGCAAAGGAATGGATTGTGGACTTACTTTAGAAAATTGTCAAGATTATAGAGAAAATGATCAGATTGAAGTGTATGATTTAGTAGAAATTAAAAGATAAAAAAGAGTGAGAGATTTATTATCTTCTCATTCTTTTTATGTCTTGATTAGAAACGCCAGTTATTTCAGTTATCATGTCATAAGATAGTCCTTTACTTAGCATGGTATTAATTATAGAATTTCTTTCCTGCTCAATTCCCTGACTAATTCCTTGACTATAACCATGCTCTATACCTTT
>FR901084.1 GCA_000438295.1 Clostridium sp. CAG:451 | reverse complement strand
GGAGGTGAACACAATCGATTTAGATGAAAAAATATCTTCAAGGCTTTCTAGATTAAGGGATAATCTTATTAAAAATGGTAAAGTAATACCTGGTACTACTGATACTATGTTTAAGATTGTTATGACCTCTTGTAAGTCTTATCTTACTTTTCTAATTAGTGAGTTTATTAATATTAACGAATCTGATTTAGTAAAAAAAATTATTATTCAAAATAATGAATTACCACTTAGTAATGCTAAAGAAAGAAAAAAGATATCAGACTTTATCGCTAAAGTTGATAAGTCTTTGATAAATTTTGAAATGAATAGTGAATACTTTGATGGATTACTAATTAGAAATCAAGCTTATCTTGGTAAAATTGAAGGTGAAAGTTTAAATGCTAGTGAAGATTATAGTAATATGCAACGATTTCTACAAGTAAACTTTAATGACTTTATCCATTTTAAAAGTGATAGTCCTATACTTGAATTTGTCTATACTGATAAAGTTAATGGAGAAATTGAAACGGAAAATCTTAAAAAATATCATATCAGTCTTCCCAAGTTAGAAAAGAAATACTATAATGGTGATAAGTTAAGTAAACTTGAAAAAGCCTTACTTATTTTAAAACTTGATAAGATAAAAGACTTAGAAGAAATTAGCAAGGGAGATGATGACTTAATGGAAGCAGTTGAAAGAATCAAAGATGCTACTTTTGATATCAATACTATCGGGTTATATGATGCTGAACTTGATAGAAAGTGGAAAGAAGAAGCTAAAATAGCATATTATAATAAG
>FR901083.1 GCA_000438295.1 Clostridium sp. CAG:451 | reverse complement strand
ATTAATCTAGATGATATGAATGATGATGCTAAAGAGTCATTCATAGTAGGTATGCTTGTTGCTTATACTACAAATGTTTATTCAAAAGGATTATCTGATAGTATAAACTTCATTCAAAATGGAGAAAAAATAAGTATATCTAAGGAAGAAATATTAAATTTGTTGGATAGTAAGATAAATGATAAAAGTTTAAATGCCGTAGATAAGAATGTGCTATTTATTAATGATATGTTTGATTCTATACTAAATAAATTTAAGGTTAACAATAAATCAAGTTCCTCTAAAGAAAGTATTTCTTTAAATTCAACAATGGATAGTATAGTAAGTGATTTATATAAAAATGGTTATAATGCTTGGGTGAGAATTGGTGAATATTATAATAGTGGTAATATAGAATATATTCCAGAAAATTTAAGATCTACCATTAAAGAAATACCTAAAAGTGAAATTTATAATTTTTTAACATCAGCGGAAGCTAATACTAAATATGGAACTAATTACGCATCACCATTAGATAGTGTGATAAGTACCATAAATAATGAAGGTTATAATGGATGGAGTAGATTATATAAATACTATGAAAGTGGAGATATAAGTTATTTACCAGAAAGTGTAAGATCAACTGTTGAAAATATTTCTAAAGATGAAATTTATAACTTTTTAGTATCTCCTGGAAATAACTATAAGTATGGTACTGACTATATGACAAATATTGCCAAAATAGTTAGTAAATTAAACAAAGAAGGTTATGATGGTTGGAATGTAATTAGTCAGTATATTAAAAGTGGAGATATAAATTGTATTCCCAAAAGTGCCAGATCTAAGATTATGGATATTCCTAAAACTAAAATTAGTAGTTTCTTATCTTCACAATCAGCTTATTATAAGTATTCTAAAGGTACCTCTCCAGTTAGATCTATGGAAGAATTTGAGAGTACTTTGAAAACTCCAATTACTGATGAAAATATTAAAAAAATGGTGGAAAAGACTTATACTCGTGAAGGATATAGTGAATATTTTAATTTTGTTACAATGCAAACAGATAAACAAAAGTTGTTACCATCTCAAGCACAAATAACTAGTTTTTTGAATAGATTCTCTGGTCCAAATTATACTAAAGAAGAACAAGCAACTTCATTTTTACATATTTATTCATCTGACTTTGATTTTGGAGCAACTGCTAAAAGATTATATGTAAATGCCGATTATGATGTTACACTTAATTTTATGGAACAATTTGCTAATAAGTGTGAACAAAGAAATATTCCATTCTATTTTAAAACTGCTGACTTTAAAGCAAATGTGGGAGAAGGTTCTTTAATAAGAGATGAAAGTTTAGTAATATATTCTGATAATCAACACTTTTTAGACTATGTTAATATCTGTGATGAAATAAAGAGAGAGAATCCTGATATGAAATTTTATTCTCCTCCAATATTTACTGGTGTACATAATGAATATTTAGGCTATGGAGAAGAACCAGTTGGTGGAGGTGTATCATTTAATTCTGTGCGTGCACCATTAGTCATGAATGCTATTAAAAGTAGTATGGCGGAAATGAAAAAAATTTATAATACTAATCAAGAAGCTGATATCTTGAACTCTGCCAATTTGTATAAAGAATATAGAAACAGAATTTATCAAAAAATTTATAATTCTAGTTCTGGTTTCAACATTAATCCAAATAAATTTTATGCAAATTATGGTAACTAGTAGAAAGGAATGTTAATATGAATAACAGAATAAAAATAATGAAAAAAAGTTATTTTAGTAAAGAAGAAACTGTTCCAATGGAACTAGCATCATGCTGTATAATAAAAACAATTAATAACTTATTAATAGAATCACAAGTTCCACCTAACATTATGTATGAAATTGATACTACAATTTTCTCTTTTGGAAAGAACTGTCAAGAATATAAAGAATTAAAAATAGCCTTTATAAAGGCTGCTTGTCAATTTATTGAACAAAATTTATATAAGACTGGAGAATAAATATGACTGATAATAAATTAAAAATAACATTAGAAAATGGAAAAGAATACTATATTGCTTTATCCATTGATATAAAATCAAAAAATTATGGACTGTTAATGAATACTAATAATAACTCTGATATATGTATAGTTGAAATATTTAGTGATGATGTTAGATTAGTAACTGAAAAAGATGAATTGCTACTTGTTATAGAGAAAATGAGTAAGTTGGTAACAACCTTTTATGATATATAATAATATAAATATTTTAATTCTTTTACAGTTAAAACTATATTTTATCAGTGCTTAAGTGACATTTCCCGGGAGTGTGCTGTATTTAATGTATATAATAAGGAGGTATATATGAACAATTGTCCAAATTGTGGCTCTAGTGTAAATCAAGGTGATGCTTTTTGTAAAGTTTGTGGAACAAAGCTACCTTTACCACAAAATAATATTTCAAATAATACACAACAATTTCAAGGAGTTAGTAACCAACAACAATCAATAAATACTCAAGATTTTCAACAAACAGGTTTTAATTCTTCTTTACAAGAATTACAAACATCTCAAAATAATGTAGCCCATACAAATGATATAATTAATGATGATGAGTTAATAGATTCATATATTGGTAAAAATGCCGATAAGTTGAAAAAAGGTAATTTTTCTGTCAATACCTTTCTTTTTGGATTTTTCTATACACTATATAGAAAAATGTGGTTGTTAAGCATTATATGGATAGTAGTCTGTATAATTGCTGATATATTTTTGCCATCTATTACTAGTTATGTGGCCTTGTTTATTAATGTTATTATTTCGATCCAATTTAAAAAAGTTTATTTAAAATATGTAAGAGAACAGGTTGATAAAATTAAAACAGAAAATCCTGGTAAGACAAAAGAACAATTAATGATGTTGTGTAGTCAAAGAGGAGGTACAACTTTGCTTCCTGTTATTATAATTGCCATTTTATATGCCATTCTTTTGGTTTTTGGAATTTTGGGTTCTTTGGATGAGATTGATAATAACAATACTGATAATACTAATAGTTCCTCAACAACTGTTGGTTCTACTGAAAAAATAGGTGACTTAAACATAACAATACCTAGTATGTTAATTGCAAATAGTTACTCTAATGATACTTATAAATCTTATAGAACTTCATATGATGTTACTGATTCTTGTAATTTAACATTAAGTATAAGAGATAATAGTTATTATAATGATGCAAAACAATACTTAGAAAAGAGTGTATATTATTCATCAACAGATACATATAGCGGTATAAGCCAAAAGAAATTAAATAATAATGTTTGGTACTATGTAGATGTTAATAAAAGTTATGTTCAAGAACATTATTATTCAATACTTAAAAACAAAAAAATTTACGAGGTGCAATTTTCTATTATTAATGATAATAATAAAACTTGTTCTTCGGCTTATAATACAGTTATAAATTCATTAAAGTTTAATTAATATTATGGTTGCTGAACTAACACTTTTTACTGTTTCAGTTTTACCTATCTTTCTTATTGGAATGTTTATTTATAAAAAAGATAGGGAAAAGGAACCTTCAGAATTATTGATGAAGCTATTTTTGGGAGGTATTGGATCTTGTTTTTTAGTTCTTATTTTAAGTTCAATCTTAGGTCTTATATTTCCTATGTTTTTTGCTGATACAAATGATCTGAATTTAATTGAGTTAGTTGTTTATGCTTTCGTTTGTGTTGCATTAGTAGAGGAGTTTTGTAAGTGGATTGTAGCTTACAAAATTTCGTATAATGATAAGGATTTTGATGAATTTTATGATGCTATTTTGTATTGTATGTTTGTAGCACTGGGCTTTGCTTGTTTTGAAAATCTGTTATATGTATATGAAAACGGCATTGGTACAGGAGTTGTTAGAACCTTGTTAGCAGTGCCTGGACATGCTTGTGACGGAATGTTTATGGGATATTATTTTGGGTTATCTAAACTCGGAGCTTTAAATAATAGAAAAGATTTAAAAATAAAAAATCTTGTACTAAGTATTCTTGTACCAACAATAATGCATGGTGTATATGATTACTGTTTATTTACTCAAAGAACAGTATTCATTGTATTATTTTTAATATTTGTTGTTTGTATTTATGTTTATGTATTTAAAAAGATAAAAAAAATATCTTCAATTAATAGAAAAATGAAATATAAAGATAATTATTGTCCCAATTGTGGACATATAGTAGATGGTAATTTTTGTCCGATATGTGGTAGAAAAAATGAATGAAAAAATTCAGTTATACTTGGTTAAACATTAAATAAAATTTATTGTTGATAAAAAAATAGAAATCATTAAAGGTGATTTCTATTTCTTTACCACAATTCTTTCTACTAGACAAATAATATAGTAGAAGAGAAAGGCAAAGACTCCTAGTAAAAATACAGAAGTAATAACTAAATTAATATTGAACACTTGACTACCATACATAATTAAATAACCTAATCCCTTTTTAGAAACAAGTAATTCACCCATGATGACACCTATATAGGCCATACTTGTATTGATCTTTAGATTGTTAATTATGTTAGAAAAATTACTAGGTAAGACAACTTTAAAGAATAAATCTTTCTTACTAGCCCCTAAACTCTTTAGTAAAGTTAGATAGTTTTTATCAGTTTCACTAAAGTCATGATAAATATTGATAATAGATAAGAATAGACTGATTAGTAAAGCCATAAAGATGATTGATTTAGTACTAGCTCCTACCCAAATAATAATTAAAGGACCAAGAGCTACTTTAGGAAGAGCATTAATAACTGTGAGATAAGGATCAAAAATCTTAGCAAGGCGTTTATTCCACCAAAGAATGGATGCAATTACTATTCCGCCAATAGATGCTAGTGAAAAGCTTATAATAGTTTCTAATAAAGTAACTTTAATATGAGTAAATAAATCATTACTAGCTACTAGTTTACCTAATGTCTTAAAAATAAGAGAAGGACTACTAGCAAGGAAAGTATTTATTACTTTAAATTTAGCAAATATTTCCCAAATAACTAGAAAAGAGATAAGTATCATAACTTGAAAGAAGATAATAAATATTTTTTCTTTTTTAATATTCTTTAAATACTTCTTTCTTTCATTAGATATGAACATCTAAATCCCTCCATATCTTATCATAGTAAATACTAAACTCTTTTTTCTTTCTATTTTCAAAAGGTGTACCTCTTTCTTCAAAGTTTATCTCATATATAGACTTTAAAGTAGCAGGTCTTTTTGTTAAGACAATAACTATATCACTTAAACTAACAGCTTCTGCTATATCATGAGTTACCATCAAAACAGTTTTACCTTCCTTTTTAATCATCTTATATAAGTCATCAGCAAGAGCCACTCTAGTCATAGCATCAAGGGCAGAAAAGGGCTCATCTAATAATAATATATCAGGATGAATTGCTAGTGTCCTAATAAGAGCAACCCTTTGTCTCATACCTCCAGATAAGCTACTAGGATACTTATTCTTAAATTCTGCTAAGCCATAACTATCTAAGAGATGATTAACATAACTAATATTATCTTCTGTCTTAATATTTTTAATTTCTAATCCTAAAAGGCAATTATCTAAAATAGTTAACCAAGGAAATAAACTATCCTTTTGTAACATATATCCTAGAATAATATTATCCTTATTAAACTTAATACTTCCACTAGACTTATCTTCAAGATTAGCAAGAATAGAAAGTAGGGTACTTTTTCCACAACCAGAAGGACCAACTATGGAAATAAATTTACCTTCACTAACATTATAGGAAAAATCATCAATTGCCTTAATTTCATCTTTAGTATCTTGATAATTTTTAACTAGATGTGTTATTTCTAAGATATTATTTGATTTCATATTTTAATTTATTATATGAAACTTTCCTATCAAGTTCATTAGCATTTTCCATAATCTCTTGTAAGTGATCAAAAGATTCCTTTTTATACTCAGTTGTCTTTGGCCAAGCATCTATTTTTCTATATCTTTTAACAACATTAGTTATATCTTTTAAAGAAGTATCAGGAAATTGGTTAATTATCGCTTTTGCAACTTCCTCATCTGTAGAATTATGTACAAAATCTAATCCCTTTTGAATAGCATCTCTAAAACTTTTAATTAAATAATTATTCTTAGTTAGATAACTATTTCTAGCAAAATAGGTAGTATATGGAACAACTCCACCAAGTTCACCAACAGATGCTACAACATAACCATATCCTTGTTTCTCCACTTGTAACGCATTAGGTTCAAATAGTGTTATAAAAAGAAAGCACTCATCTTGATAAAAGTTTAAAAATTTGATATTCTTTAATAAGAATAGGAGGGAATTAAATGTTAGTTTATATACTTAATAAAGAGGAACTAACAAGCTTTACTCTACCTTCCATAATATCTGGTAGTTATTGGATAAAAGATAGTAATGAAAAGAATCTAATAAATATAAGTGAAGAAAATGGTAAGTGGAAAGCTTATAGTAATAAAAATGTAAGAATACTAGCTAATAAAGAAGCTTTAAGAGAAGTTGTACTTAATGAATACCAATTTTTAATTTTACAAATAAAAGATGAAATAGGATACTATATTCTTTATACGTCACCAGTTAATGATTTATCTTATAAATACTTAGAAATGGAAAGAGATTGTAATTTTACTATTGGAAGTAGTAATGATAATACTTTTAGTTGTAACAATCAATTAATTTCTCCAAAACAAGTAGAGATAACTTATCAAAATAGAACCTGGTTAATAAAAGATCTAAATAGTGAGTATAAAACATTTATCAATAATAAAGCACTTAATGGAATGATAAGGCTTAATCATGGTGATGTAATCTTTATCATGGGAGTAAAAATTATTGTTTTAGGTAATATGTTAATATATAATAATCCCTTAGAAAGTGTGAATTATAATAATAATTTACCAGCACACTTTATTGAAAGAGAAGAAAATAAAGAAGTAATAACTACTGATGAAGAAAGGGAAATAGAATTATATAATGAAAATGACTATTTTATTAGATCTCCTAGATTTGTTGAAATAGTTGAAAGTGAAGAATTTAAAATAGATGGACCACCTAATTATAACACTCAAGAAGATCAACCATTTATTTTAACTATTGGTCCTATGATAACAATGGCCTCTACCTCTTTTGTCATGCTTTTAGTTGCTTTTATGTCTATGCAAAATGGTCAAAGAGATATGATGAGTGTTTTACCAACCATTGCTATTTCTATTTCTATGATGGCGGGAACTCTTCTATGGCCTGTTATAAATAGAAAATATACTAAGAAACAACAAGAAAAGAAAAAGTTAAAAGCTGAAAAAAAATATAATGAGTATTTAACTAAAAAAGAAGTAGAACTTCAAAATATTTCTACTAAACAAAAACAAATATTACTCTCTAATAATATAAGTCCAATTGAATGTTATCAAATGATTATTAATAAAAGTAGAACTCTTTGGGGAAGAGAATTACATCAGAAAGATTTTTTATCAATAAGACTTGGTATAGGTAGAACTAATCTTGCTATTAAGCTTAATTATCCGACAGAACATTTTACTATAGATGATAATAATTTAGAAGATAAAATGCGTATTATAGTTAATAAGTATAAATATATAGAAGGTGTTCCTATAGTAGAGAACTTAATAGAAAAAAATATAATTGCTATTACAGGAAAATATGAATATATAAAACCATATACAGATTTGTTATTACTCCAAATGGTAGCTCTTCATAGTTATTATGATTTAAAAATAGTTGTTTTAACTAACGAAGCAAATAAAGATTATTGGTCTAATATTAAATTAATGCCTCATATTTTTAATGATGATAAGACAATTCGTTTCTTTGCTACTAATTCTGATGAGATAAAAGAATTATCTCTTTACTTACAAAGAATAATAACAGCAAGAGAAAAACAAGTTGAAAAAATTAAAGACAGCAGGGAAAGTTTATATAAGAACTTTTCAACCTACTATATGATTATTACGGATGATTATAAACTTGCTAAAAGTTATCCTTTGATAGATGAAATATTAGAAATGGATGGTAATTTAGGTTTCAGTTTATTAATGTTACATCCTTCTCTTGCCAATCTTCCTACTGCTACTAAAGCCTTCATTGGTATAAATGATATGCAAAGTGGTGGCATATTTGAAAATGAACTAGTAGAAGAAACTCAAAAACAGTTTACTATTGAGCCAGTAGATAAACTAGATTTAGCTTATTGCTCAGTTAGACTTTTAAATATTCCTATTGAAAATAAAGAAAATGATTTTGTTTTACCTAAGTCAATTGGCTTCCTTGAAATGTATGATGTATCTAGAATAGAACAATTAAATCCTATTGAACGATGGAAAGTTAATAATCCAATAAATAGTTTAGCCGTTCCAATTGGAATCAGTACTGATGGTAAGAAATTTAAATTAGATTTACATGAAAAAGAAGAAGGACCTCATGGTTTAATAGCTGGTATGACAGGATCTGGTAAATCGGAATTTATTATTACTTATATTCTATCAATGGCTATTAATTTTCATCCAGATGAAGTACAGTTTGTTTTAATAGATTATAAAGGTGGTGGATTAGTTGGAGCCTTTGAAAATCAAGAACAAGAAATAGTTTTACCTCATCTAGCAGGAACAATAACTAATCTTGAAACAGCTGATATTAATAGAGCATTAGCATCTATTGAAAGTGAACTTAAAAGAAGACAAAAATTATTTAATGAAGCAAGAGAAGAACTAGGAGAAGGAACAATTGATATATATAAGTATCAAAAATATTATCGTGAAGGATTATTAAAAACTGCTGTATCGCATTTGTTCATTATATCGGATGAGTTTGCAGAACTTAAAAGTCAACAACCAGAGTTTATGGATCAGTTAATATCAACTGCTCGTATAGGACGTTCTTTAGGAGTACATTTAATACTAGCTACTCAAAAACCTAGTGGAGTAGTAAATGATCAAATATGGTCCAACTCCAGATTTAGAGTTTGTCTAAAAGTACAAGAAGCATCTGATTCCAATGAAGTTATTAAAAGACCAGATGCTGCCGCTATTAAAGAGACAGGTAGGTTCTATTTACAAGTAGGATATGATGAATTATTTGCTTTGGGACAAGCAGCTTGGGCAGGAGCTCCTTATATTCCTGAAGATAAAGTTTATCATCAAAAAGATGACTCGATTGTCTTTATAAATGATGTGGGTGAAAGTATCAAAACGATTAATAGTCCTAAGAAAAACATTCAAGTAATGGGTGAACAATTACCTAACATAGTAAAATATTTATCTTTATTAGCCCAAAAGAATTCCATTTCTGTTAAACAATTATGGTTACCTAAAATACCAGCTATTATCTATGTTGATGACTTGAAGAAGAAATATAACTTTAAAAGAAAACCATTTAATATTCAAATAATATTAGGAGAGTATGATAACCCAGCTAGTCAAAGTCAAGGATTGTTAACAATTGATTTAGCTAATAAAGGTAACACTGTAATTTATAGTATGAATGAGAAAAATACAATTACTAATACTATTTTATATTCGTTAATTACAAACTATACAACTGATGAAGTTAATATTTACGCACTAGACTTTGATAATGAAACATTAAAAATTTATGAAGATGCTCCACAAGTTGGAGATGTTATCTTTGCAAGTGAAGAAGAAAAGGTTGATAAACTATTAAAACTACTTACTAATGAAATAGAAAGAAGAAAAAAATTACTACAAGAATATAATGGTAGTTATGAATTTTATTGTACACATTCAGGAACTACTATGCCAGCAATAGTCTTCTTACTATCTGGTTATGAAAATTTTAAAGAAGCTTATGAAGATTACGATAGTATTGTAAATAAAATATCAAGAGATGGTTCTAAATATGGAATATATACTATTATAACGGCTATAAGTGATAGAGCTTTAAGATTAAATATGAGAGCTAATTTCCCTGTTATCATACCTTTAAAACTTTCTGCTCAAATAGATTATAATATGTTGCTTGGTAAAAAGACTCCGATGTTAGCAGATATTAATAATAGAGGTGTTGCTCTAATAAAAGAAGAACCTTACGAATTTCAGACTGCTTCAATTTGTCCAAAAGAACAATTAAGTGAATATATTAAAAAAGTAGTAATTAGTTTAAATGAACAAATTATTAGTAAAGCTAAAAGAGTACCAGTACTTCCAGATATAGTAACTATAAAAGATGTAGTAAGCAAACTAAATAATATTGCTAACGTACCAGTTGGTATAGTAGAAGAAACTCTTGATATAGCTACTTATAATTTTAAAAAGAATTTAATTCATTTAATTAATTCTGAAGATATGAATATGCTAGCTAAATTTACTAGAATTATAGTAAATGAAATTAGTAGTTTAGATAATATAGAAGTAGTAGTTATAGATTTAAAAGACTTTTATAATTTAAATACTTTTACTAATTGTATATATCATAATGAGACAAATGATTCATTTAAGTTTATGAGTGATAAAGTATTTGAAAGTAATAGAACAAAAGAATTAGTAGTGTTTGTTATAGGCATTGAGAAAATGATTAATACGCTTGATATAACAACTAAAAATAGTCTACTACAAATTTTTAGTAAAATGTCAGAGCTAAAGAATGTTTCCATTGTATTAGTAGGTAGAGTAATAGATATTAAGACTTATGCTTACGAGAACTGGTTTAGACAGTTTACTGTTTTAGACGGTGGTATCTATATAGGTAGAGGACTAAATAATAGTACTATTCATAGTATAAGTACTCCATTAAGAATATTAAGCAGTCAAATACCAGCCAATTTTGGTTATGTAATTGATAATGGAAGTGCTACTAGAATTAAAGTATTAGAAGGTGATGAGTAATGGATAATAAAGTATTAGTAACTATAATAGTACCGCTAATTGAAAAAAAGTATGAAGTATTTTTACCTGCTAACAAAAAAATAGGAGAAATCGTTTCTCTTCTTTCTAAAGGATTAGTAGAAGTATCTAATGGATATTATATTATAACTAATAAAGAAAAGTTATATAATAGAATGACTGGTAAAGAATATAATAATAATCAAATATTAAAAAATACGGATATTAGACATGGAACATGGCTAGTACTTATGTAAAGAGTTGTAAATAAGATTGATTAATAATATACTTTATGTTAGGCTATATATAGAAAGGTAGGAGGTGAACTTATGAACGGATTAGGAGATACAATTCATTTTGATCAAGCATCATTACAAAAAGTTATTTCTCTATTAAGTGAAACAAGAGATGGGATGACTAAAGTTAAAGAAGAGTTGATTCAATATAATGAAACTAATTTAAAGAAATATTGGACAACAGCTGGAAGTGCTACAGCACAATCTAGATTAGAAAACTTTATTAATGGTGATATTGAAAGTTTTATCATGTATATTTCTGCTAGAATTCAAAATCTAGAGGAATCTGTTCCATATGTAAATCAAATTGATCAAGCTTAAAAGGAGGGATAACAATGGATAGCAAACAAGCATCAAAAACGGCAATATTAGAAGGTATTGATTACTTAAAGTCACAATTTACAAATCGTATGAATGAGCAAATAATGCAAGTAAATCAAGCTTATACTAGCTTAAGCGGTGGAGCTTTAACTAGTGCAGATATTGATTCGATTGTCAATGATATAAAGTCAAGAATTAATAAATTACAACAAGACTTTGAAAATGTTGAAGCAAATATCAGAAGAGATTTAAATACTTCTGCTGATACAATTGAATCAGGTAATGCTAATATTAAAGATATATTAAATCAAGGATAAGAATTGACAATACTGTTGAGTATTGTTTTTTCAGATAGGAGGAATTATGGTATCACAAGCTGAAGTAGATGAAGTAAAAAATGCTATTTTAGAAGCTCAACAGAGTTTACCAGCTACTGGTCAATTTACTAGTGCAATTGCATCTTTAAAAGAAATACTTGGATTAGTTAACGAAGTTTGGGATAGTGAAGGTGGACATAAAGAGCAAGCTAAATTAGCAGAGTGTATAAATGAATTAGAAGGTTATAGTGATATAGAAAGTCAATTAGGTACAGTTAAGACTACTACTCTATATATAAGTCAAGGAAATTATAAAGAATACTTAGGAAGAAGCAAGGAGGTTAAATAATGGCTACTGTAAGAACAAGTGGAATATTAGAACTATCAAGAGAAGTTAGAAGTGTTATTAGGATTTTAAAATCAACAGCAGTAAAAACTAGTTCAAATTGTAGTAATATAGTGAGATGTGCCGCTACGTTAGATGGTTATAATGATCAAATAGTAGCAGGCACCGTTGTTAATACAAATGAATATGATGGAGAATATATTAGTAAGTTTAAAGAATACAAAAAATGGCTTACCTCCAGTAATGGCATAGCACCTGCTGCTGATAAGTTAGCTTCTCTTTCTGAAGAAATATGTGATACAGTAGAAAAAATATTTGCTGAAGCTACTAATATGGACGAAATAGCCGAAGCTTTAGAACAATATATATCATCAGTTGAATCAACACTAGGTGATAATATTAGCGAAACAGCTTTAACAACGGCATTTGGTGCTATCGGTATAAAAGGTGTCACAAAAGCCAATGTAGCTACTAGTGGAGAAGATGTTAAAAAACGTAATTTTATTGATTTTAATAAATTTATGAAGGATTCAAATCTAAGTAGTAGTAAACTAACCTTTGAAAAACAAGAGGATGGTAGTTATTTAATAAAAAAAGATGGACAATCAACTGGTTATTATACAACCGGTTTAGCAGCAGCTTTCTATATGAAAACTTTAAAAAGAGCAATCGAAACAGAAAATGCTACTATCGATACTGTTTCGACAAAAGAACAAGAAGAACAGAAAAAAGAAAGTTTAGATAATGCTAGTGATGGTGAAGAAGTAGAAGAACTTGAGTTAGAAGATGACAATACTGATGATGAAGAAGTAGAAGAACTTGAGTTAGAAGATGACACTAATGATGGTGAGAAAATAGAGGAACTTAATGTAGAGTTTGTCACTACTGATGGTGGAGAAATAGAAAAACAAGTAAACAAGAAACAAGATATTGTTGTTCCAAGTGGTAAACATTTATATGTAGATGATAAAAAAACAATTGGAACAGATGTGACATATAGATATAACTCAGATACCGGTAAATATCATAGTATTAAGTCAGATGGTGAATTTTCACAAACTTCTTACACTTTGAATCAAATGGCAAAGTCTGAAATTAAATAATATAAGAAAGTATTAGTAATTAATACTTTTTTTTCTTTGCCATATAATTAAGTATGACTAAAGAAATCTTAACTTTAAAACTAGCTATCTCTCTTAATAAAAGACTTTATGAGGAAAATAAAATAACGTATCAAATGTATAAGTATACAGAAGATAATCTATTAAAAGAATTAGGTGATTGTTATTAATTTACTTAATATTAGAAATATGTTAAATAGTGGTATAAGCATAAATGATATTAATTTAAGAGTAGTTATTTATGCTAGAGTATCAACCGATCATAAAGAACAAAAAAATTCTTTAGTAAACCAGGTAGAACACTTTAAAAAGGTAATAGATAATAATTTAAACTGGACTTATATAGCTACATATATAGATGATGGTATAACTGGTACTAATGATACTAAAAGAGAACAGTTTATGAAAATGATAAATGATTCAAAAAGTGATAAGTTTGATTTAATAATTACTAAAGAGATATCAAGGTTTTCAAGGAATACTCTAGATAGTATTAAATATACAAGAGAATTATTAAATAATGGAGTAGCTGTTTTTTTTGTGAATGATAATATTAATACTATATTACCAGATGCTGAACTAAGACTTACAATAATGGCTTCTCTAGCTCAAGATGAAATAAGGCGTTTATCAGAGAGAGTAAGATTCGGTATGAATAGAGCAATAGAAAAGAAAGTAATCCTTGGAAATAATTTATTATATGGATACAAAAAAGATAAAGAAAGTAAAAAATTAGTTATAATAGAAGAGGAAGCTAGAGTAGTGGAAAGCATTTATAGAAAGTATGTTATAGACAAATTATCTATTTCTAAAATAGTAAAAGAACTAAATAGTAAGAATATAAAAACTAGTATGGGAAATAAATTTTCTATATCAACTGTATCTAGAATGATTGCCAATCCTAAATATAAAGGCTATTACTGTGGAAGGAAAACTACCGTAATTAATTACATGACTAAAAAAGTAAAATATTTAGATAAGAGTGAGTGGAAAGTTTGTAAAGATATAGATAATATTCCTCCTATAGTTAGTGAACAAATATGGGATTTAGCTAATGAAAGGTTAAATAATAGAAAGACAAAATACAAAAAATCAACTAATAATAAAAGATTATATTTATACAGTAACAAGATTTATTGTAAGATGGATAAAACCATATTTTATAGAAGATATTTTAAAAGGAATAAAAAAGATGTATCTTGGGTATGTTCAACTTATTTAAAAGATGGAAAGAAAAAGTGTAATTCACCAAATATTAGAGAAAGTGAACTTAATTGTATATTTGACAATATAATAAAACAAATCAATATTGACAGTAAAAATATAATAAATATTTTAATTAATAATTATAAAAAAATAAATTTAGATGAAAATAACAGTTTTGAAATAGATAAACTAGAAAAAAAGAAGCAAAAGATTTTAGAATTATTTTTAGATGAGATGATAACAAGAAAAGAGTTAGCAACTAAAATGAATGATTATGCTAGAAAAATTAAATATTTAGAAGAAGAATCTTCTATTGTTGATTTTAAAAAAATTAATACTTCACTTCAAGAAATGACTACTGTAGATGAAGTTAGAAAAAACATTATCTTTGATATTTTAGATTATATAGAAGTGTCAAAAATAGGTAAAAATATATTATTAGATATTCATCTTCTTATAAGTAGCAATAATTTTTTAAATAAAGTAGAGTTTAAAAGAGAGGAAACTAATAAGACTGTCTATATTTTGAAGTATCATTTTTCTTGATTTTTTCTCTTAGTTATTGTATAATAAGCAACAAATAAGGGGGATATTATGGAAAACTATGTAAGATATTTTATTAAAATATTAGTTATTATGATTTTAATAGCGTTAATGGGATTATTCATTGTTTTAGTAAAAGATAATACTAATGTTAAGGTAACTAAAAATTTGAAAAAAAATATTGACATAACAGATGATGATGAAAATAAAGATAAAAGTACTAATAATATTAATTTAACAAATAATAATGCAAAAACTGATGTAAATAGTAATAATCAAACTACTAATTATAATTCCAGTAACCAACAAGTCTCAAATGATAAAGCGACTTCTAATGATAACGAGCAAAACACTAATAATGAAAACAAAGAAACAGAGAAGAAAATCGAAACTGCTAATAAATCAGAAGATATAGATTTTTCACTTAACTTTTCTAATAAAGTACTAGAAGTTGGAAAAACAGCTCAAATTGTCGTTAATAGTAACATTAGTAATTTAAACATAAAATACAAATCATTTAAAACTGATGTAGCAACTGTATCAGAATCTGGGACTATCAAGGCATTAAAGAAAGGAACTACTTATATAGAAGTTAATGTTAATCAGCGAATTTCTAAAGTTATAGAACTAGTTGTAATTGATAATAATAAACAAGTAACAAGTTCAAGTACTAATAAGAATAATAAAGTAACAAGTTCAAGTACTAATAAGAATAATAAAGTAACAAGTTCAAGTAATAAGAATAATAAAGTAACAACAAGTTCAAGTACTAATAAGAATAATAAAGTAACAAGTTCAAGTACTAATAAGAATAATAAAGTAACAACAAGTTCAAGTACTAATGAGAATAATAAAGTAACAAGTTCAAGTACTGATAAGAATAATAAAACAACAAGTTCAAGTACTGATAAGAATAATAATATAAGTACTAATAAAACTAAAAATGGTTGGTATACAATTAATGGGAAAAAATACTATTATAAGAATAACACTAAATTAACAAACCGCTTCGTTAATTACATTTACTTAGATAATAAGGGTGTAGCTCAAGATAAAATTGGTAATTTCAGTGCTACTTTGTATGGAGCAATTGCGTGGACTAATCGAAATGTTAATATAAGACGAGAGCCAATAGAAAACAGCAAATTATTAGGTACTATTCCAACGGGGGCTAAATTAACAATCCTATCAAATGATAATCCTACTACTAAATATATTAAAATTAGTTATAATGGAATAATTGGGTATGTGTATTCTGATTTTTTATTAATCAATCTTCCAGATGTTATACCTGATATTGTGTATTATATTGCTAATGCCAATAAATCCCTTTATAAAGCTGCTAATACTTCTATTGCTGACGTAACAGGTAAAAATCTTTATGGATTTAGTAAGAAATATAATGCAAAAATAGGTAAAAATACTTATTATGTTCCTCTTCTTTATCCTGTAGCTAAACAGTTACAAGGAGCTTATAATATTGCAAAAAAAGATGGGTACAACTTGAAAATTTATGATACTTACCGTCCTAATGATGTTACTAAGTATGTTAATAGTAAATTTAGAAGTTTATATAATTCTAATAATAATGTAAAAAAACTAGTTGATTATGATAAAAATGGTAGCTATTGGGGACCAGGATGGTTTTTAGCTAACAATGTTTCAACCCATAATAAAGGTATAGCTCTTGATCTTACATTGACTGATAAAAATAATAATGAGTTAAAAGCTCAAACCACAATGCATATGCTAGATACAAGATCAACTGTAAAATATAATAATTCTATGGCTAATAAATTGAGAAGTATCATGACATCTCAAGGATTTGAAACACTAGAATCAGAGTGGTGGCACTTTCAAGAAAATAACTATAGTTCTAGTCCGATAAATACCTTTCATTTAAAATAAAGAACACATGGTGTTCTTTTTTATGCAACTTGAGTAAATGATAAATTAACCTTTAATTTAGCATTGTTGCCATCAATTGAAGCTTTAGTATCAGCTTTATTATCCATAACTCCAGTATCGTCATCTATCCATTTAAAATAGACACGCATAACAATATTTTTCTTAGTAGCTGTATAGTTAATAGTATTAGAAATAGTACCAACTCCTTCTACAGGAACTTGTTCTTTCCCATCAATGCTATAACTAGTTACCTTCAAATCAGAAACAGCTGAATCTTCAGAAGTAGAAACAGAAATATCATACTTAAAAGAAACTTCTGTTTTTGAAGCATCAATATTTAAATCAAAGTATCCTTCACTAGAAGGGGCAATAACACCACTTGCGATATTTTGATTAGCAACATAAACTGGTGTTATCAAAGAAGACATAGTACTACCTTCAGATATATCTTTATCATTAACTACTATTTTCCAATTAGCAATAGTAAAATCAGTGTTACCTTCTTTAGCTTCTAAATACTTAGCATAAGTATCCTTTAATTGACTAATACAAATGAATAAAGCTAAAAAGGCAATAAATAATTTAAATTTCTTATCTTTAAACATCTATATCCCATCCTTTATTAAATTATATCATTTGTAAGAAGATAATTAAAAATGTTTAAAAGACTTTAAAAAAGGAAAGTGTAAATAAATGTAAAAGAATAATCGACAAATTTAGACATCACTTTTTAAAAAGTGTAACATGTGTTATTATATATATAATAAAGAAGGTGATAAAGATGGGATTAATTATTTTCTTTTTAATAATATTTTGTTTAGGATTAATACTTATTACGTATTCTTATGATGTAAATGAAATGGTATTATTATTTAATAAAAATAAACCAGCTAAAAAGGTTAAGGAAAAAACAATTGTGGAAAAGAAATTAGAAGAAGTTACTACTAGTAGTAATCCATCTTTAAAGCCTGAAAGAATAGATGATACTTTAAATCTAGATGACTTATTTAAAACAATATCTTTTGAAGCAATTAAAGATAGTAAAGAATTCAATTTTGACTTAAGGGGGAGAAATAAAAAATAATTCTCTTTTCTTTTGTATTACTAGTATGATTTACAAAATATGTCTAATTATGTTAGAATTATAATAAGATAAGGGTTGTGGTAGAAATGGCTATAAGTACAGTTAAAGTTACAGCAGAAAAATTAGAAAAGAAAAAGAAAAGATTAAAATATACTAAGTATGCAGTATCAATTTTATTTATTTTATTACTCTCTTTATTTTTTGTATTATTAGTTATTTATAAAGGAGGTAATTTTACAGTTACCTTAGACCCTAACTTTGCTTTGAAAAATAGTATAACACTTTATGAAACATTAGATGAGAAGACACCTAGAAATAAATTATATGCAACAGAAATACCATTTATGGATAATATAACAGAAAGTTGGTTACCACAAGATATTGATACTTCTAAAGCAGGAGCACATAATGGTGATAATTATATCGCTTATACCTTTTATATAGCCAATGAAGGAAAAGAAATAACAAATTATTGGTATCAAATAAACATTTTAGATGTTATAAAGAATGTAGATGATGCTGTTAGAATAAAAGTATATGAAAATGGTATTCCAACACTATATGCCAAAGCAAGCAGTGAAACGGGAAAAGCAGAACCAAATACTGTTCCTTTTAAATCTAAAAATGTGGCAGTTTTAAAAGAAAGAAAAGAAATGAAACCAGGAGATATAGATCGTTATACAGTTGTAATCTATTTAGAAGGGGAAGATCCTGAATGCGTAGATGCAATTATTGGTGGAGAAATAAAACTTAATATGGAGTTTAGAGAGGAGCATAAAGATAATGGAAAATAAAAAGAAAAGAAGAAGATTATTTTTCTTTCCCTTATGTTTTAGTTTCATCTTACTTATAACTACTACTTATGCTTGGTTCTCTGCTAATAGAGTAGTTAGTATTAATTCTTTAGATGTGCATATTCAAGCAGATGGGGGAATTGAAGTGAGTACAGATGCTGTTAACTGGAAACAAGTTATAACAGTAGATGATATAAAAAATGCTAATAAAAGCTATCCTAGTAGTGTAAACCAAATCCCTTATAGAATTTATCCTGTATCAACTGGTGGTGATATTACTAATGGATTTTTAAATATGTATAAAGGAGAAGCTACTAATACATCATCTACTGATTTTATCTTAGTAGCTAATAAATCAGAAGAAACAGAAAGCTTTGGCGAAGAAAGTAATGGAACTTTTATTGCCTTTGACTTGTTCTTTAAAATACAAGCTCCAAAAGAATTATATTTATCTAGTTCCTCTAAAGTATCTTATATAGGTGATAAAGAAGCTGGAATAGAAAATGCTACTAGAGTAGCAATTCTTAATGAAGGTTCTGCTGATAATGAAGCTAGTGCTAGAAGTTTAAAAAATGCTAGGGAAGCAGTTATTTGGGAACCAAATTATGATACACATACTGAATATGGAGTTAGTAATGCTTTAAAAACTTATGGAATTGCTACTAGTCAAACAGGTGGAAGTTTAATCCCTTATGATGGTGTAGCTAGTGATATAACTAGTAATGATAATGTTTTAATTCAAAATGCTAATAGTAATAATTATCCTAACTTGTTTAAAAGAATAAATGTAACTACTAGTACTCCTAAGAATAATATGACTAATAATAAACTATTAACATTGAATCCAGCTATTACTAAGTTACGTATTTACATGTGGGTAGAAGGACAAGATGTAGATTGTGAAAATAATGCATCATATGGAGATATAAGTTTTAATTTAGAGTTTACAACTAATTCATCATAGAAGGAGGGGATAATATGGTAAAGAAAATACTTAAGAACAAAGAACTATCTTTGCTTATTCTTTTTGCTACCATAATTCCTATCACTTCCATTGCTCTTACTTATGGAGCTTTTAAAACATCAAGAAAAGTAGAAACATTATCAAAAGGTATTGTTGGTGATACTGTCTATATAGACGATAGTGATAGTGACTATTATTATTATACAGGTCAAAATTATACATCTAATAATGGAACTATTCCAACAGCAATTGATAAAAACATTTATAATGATAGTAATCTTGTTAGAACAACAATTACTTATAATGGTAGTAATAAAGATGGAACAAAAACAGGATATGTATCACTAGATGAATTACAAAGTAAATATATCTATTATAAATATTATCCAGTAGTTGATAACTATATAGAAATACCTCTAATAGATAATCCTTTTTCTTATAGACCAGATGATATGGTTTTTAATGGATGGATAAGTGATTATAAAGGAGCAGTTATTAGCTATGATGATGAGACTTATCAAAGAACTATTAAAGTACCAGTTACTAGTAATCAAATAGAAATTAATCTTTATGCTAATTGGACAGCAGGAAAAGTAGTTAATGTTAATAATAGTAACTCTATCAATAATGCTATGTCTAGTATAAATGATAAAACTATGAACAAAGTAGAAACTGTTGTTAATATTTATGAGTATCCTAATATTGTTGGGTATTATAAACAATTAGATTTAGTAACAACTACCGTAGTTAGTAATTGGGGTAGTGATAAAACAACTACAAAGGGTACTTGTACTAATTGTTATACATCACAAGGAAGATATTATCAAAACTATAACTGTCCTGCTCCTAATCTTGGTTGGTGGGCTAATGATGGCACGTATACTAATAATTGTACAATGTATGAAAAACAAGATGCAAATAGTTCTTTTGATCTTAATGCTAAATACTTTACTTATCAAAATGGAAGTATGCAAAATGCTAATTTACAAGCAACTATAGTTGGAACTAAGGAAAATGATAATTATAAAGAAACTACTAATATGTCTGGTTATTATCGAAAAAAGGATATTAACTATGGAGAGAGTCTAACTGGTTATTATAACGAACAAGGAGAAAGACAAAGTGGTACTTGTAGAACAGGAACTGTTTGTTCAGTATATGAATTAATTCAGTACTATAAAGAAAATGGGGATGAGGAGTTATTTGATAAAGATGAAACTTACTATTACTTAACTACAAGAGATACTAATATTTTAGTAATGACAGGTAATTATAGTGGTTCTTGGAGTAGTAGTAGTACTAAACCATTTACTCTAACTGGTATTAATAATGGAAAAGATTATAATCCTACCTGGTCAGTATCAAGTACTAGTGTTATAGCTTATAGTGATATTAGAATAGAAAATTTAACAATTGTAACTCGGAATGGTTACAGTAATAGTACTCCAACTTATAGTAATAATACGCAAGGAGCATTCTATGGAAACTATCATAATGTTAAGATAGGAAGAAATATTAAACAAAGTGGTAATTATATAAACTTTCTTTATATCTTTGGAGCAATGAATCCTAGAAGTAGTTGGGATAATAGTACAGTAGGTAGTGCTAGTAGTCCAAAAAAATATCATTTAATAGTAGAAAGCGGTAGTTATAATGCTACTAGTTCCACATATGGTGGTAACACAGGAACGGGTGGTACTGTTTTATATACAGAAATGACTACTACTTATGGTAATGATTATGATAGAGCTAAAGAAGATAATTCAAAACTTACGGTTTATTTCTGTGCAGCCGGAAGTTGGGGAGGAGTAATTCATTCTTCCAATGATGATTTAGTACCAGCTTTAAATACAATAGTAAAGAGTGGTTCATTTGGAACTAGTAAATATGATATATCAACAGGAATTTATGTAGGAGCTCGTTATGGAGGAACACATTATGCTCCAAGAAGTGGAAAAATAGAAGGAGGATATATCTATAATTTAATAGGAGGACCAATAACTAGTAGTAATAGAGGCAGTAAGAATGATACCTTTATTTATATGACTGGTGGAGAGGTTGACTTTTTAACTGGAGGAGCAGGAACCTCAACTACTTATGGAAATAGAATAATTCAAGTAACAGGTGGAGTAGTTAATTATAGTGTTTTTGGTGGAAGTAATGGCTATAATGGAAGTAGTGAAGATGGAACATTAACCGGTAGTAGTTATGTTTATATAGGCGGTAATGCTACTATCGGAAATGATACATATATAGCTAATAATAGAACCTTATTTGGAGCAGAATCTGGATCTGTTTTTGGAGCAGGTAATGGTAATACTAGTTATGCTACTATTGGTTCTGTTAATAATTCCACTGTTATAGTTAATGATAATGCTATTATTAAGAAAAGTGTCTATGGTAGGGGTAATTATGGAACAGTAGGTTACAGTTCTTCAAGTAATGGAAATGTTTTAATTAAAATAAATGGTGGTACAATAGGTAATGTTTTTGGTTCTGGTAATAATAGTGGATCAGGTAGAGAATGGAATGTAAATATTGATACTTCTATTGAAATGACAAATGGTACTATAACTGGTGGTATCTATGGTGGAAGTAATCAAAAAGGAAGTCTTTACGGAAGTGTAACTTTAAACATCTTAGGAGGAGAAGTTAATGAAGTATATGGTGGTGGACTTGGTAGTGAGACTTATGTTACTAATAATGTCTTAGTAAATCTAGGAGATGAAACTAATACTTTAAACTTAGTAGGAAAAGCTTATGGAGGAAGTGCCTTTGGTACAGTAAATAGTAAACAAAAGACTAATAATATTAGTAACTATAAAACAGAAGTAAATGTTAATGGGGGAAATATAAACGATGTCTTTGGTGGAGGAAAAGGTGATAATAATAATACCCCTTATGTAGCAGGTAATGTCACCTTAACTATTAATAATGGAACAGTTACTAATGCCTTTGGAGGAAATGATGCTAAAGGAAAACCAAATGGTGAAGTTAAAGTCTATTTAAATGGAGGAGTAATAACTAAATCCTTTGGTGGAGGAAATAAGACAGCTGTTGATAATACTTATGTTTATCAAATAGGGTCTAAGAGTGAAACTATTTATGGTGGTAGTAATGAACAAGGAGAAGTTTCTACAGCAAATATTGAAGTAACAGGAGGAGAAGCTACAACTATTTATGGTGGTAACAATATAGGTGGAAAAACTAAAACAACTAATATTACTGTATCAGCAGGAAAAGTTGGTACTATCTATGGTGGAGGAGCCCTAACTGATACTACCACCACTAATGTAACTGTATCTAATGGTGAAATTGATACTATTTATGGTGGTGGTGAACAAGCAAGTATTGAAGATAAAACTTTAATAACCATAGACTCTGGTACTATTAATAATATTTACGGTGGAAGTAATATTAATGGTAGTGTCATAAAATCATATATAGATATTAATGGTGGAGTAGTTGGTGAAGTTTATGGTGGTAACAACCAAGGAGGATTAACTACTACTACCAATGTAAATTTAAATTCTGGTACTATTACAACTACTTATGGAGGTGGTAATAAGACAGAAACAACTACTTCTAATGTTAAACTTAATGGTTCTACAGCATCAAATATCTTTGGTGGGGGTAATAATGCTGGAGTAACTACTACTAATGTTAATTTAATTACCGGAAGTGCAACTAATATATATGGTGGAAGTAACCAAAAAGGAAGTGTTGATACTAGTAAAATAATATCAACTTCACCAGTTAACTTAACTGTTCAAAATATCTATGGAGGTAACAACCAAGGAGGTAATACCAAAACAACTAATATAAACTTAACAGGAGGAGTATATCAAAACCTATTTGGTGGTGGTAATATGGCTCAAACTGATAATACAAATGTTACTGTTAATGGTATTACAATGACTGGTAAATTCTATGGAGGAGGTAATCAAGCTGATGTAAATTATAGTACTAAAGTAGATTTTATTTCCTCATCAATAGAAGAAGACTTATTTGGTGGTGGTAATCTTGGAAGAGTTGAAGGTAACACCGAAGTATATATATCAGCATCAACTGTTAAAGGAAGTGCTTATGCTGGAGGAAATGGAACTACTGCCGTAGTAAGTGGTAATACTACATTATCGATAGATAAGGCCTCTTTAATTAATAAACATGTTTTTGGAGGAGGAAATGCTGCTAATACTGGAGAGAAAGATAATACTAAATCAATAAGTACTCTAAATATAGCTGGAGCAACCATTAATGGAAACGTCTATGGGGGAGCAAATACTGCTATTCTTTATGGTAAAACTATTGTAAATATTGGTTATAATCAGACAGACTATAATCAAACTGATATAACAATCGGAGGAACAGTCTTTGGTGGAGGAGAAGCCAATGCTAGTGGTAACCCTAACTATGATTATTCATTTATCAGTGTTACCGAAGGAATTACTATTAATATAGATGCCAATAACTATAAAAACTTTAATATTTATGGATCTATCTTTGGTAGTGGTAATGCTTCTAGTACTAAAGGTTACAGTTATATAAATATTAGTAACTATGGAACATTTAATAACTATAAAGAAAATATTTCTATCCAAAGAACTGATAAAGTAACTATCAAAAACTCAAGTATACACTTATCAGGAACTACAGATCGTACTAATGAGTATTCTACTACTAAGTTTAGTATTAGTCGTGTTAAAGAATTAAAACTAGCAAATGATTCAACTCTATTCTTAGATAATGGAACAAACTTATTAGAAAAATTTACAAGTCTTAAAATAACTGGTAGTCAAGAAGAAGTGGCAACTGTAAGTATTAATGATAAAAAAGTAACTAGAAATGTAAATAATAGAGTCTATATGCTAGAAAATAAAAACTTAAACATTGCTACTAATGAAGCAGTAACTAGCTATGGTACAGTAAGTGGAATGACTTTCTTTGGAATGTACCAGTTAGATCGTAATAATAAAGTAAGTACCGCTTTTTATAATAATAAATATAATAGTGGTGATACTGTAGCATCAGGTGAATTTTATTCATTTACTGCTGGTAGTTATGTCTTAGGTTCACACAATACTAATCATGATATAACTAAAGATGGTTTTTATAGTAATTATGAAGATAAAGAAAAAGAAGGTACTATTGAAGTAAAATATATAGAACCAACTCCAAGTGATGCTAGTTATTATATGTGGGTAATAGGAGAGAAAGTAACTACTTATGAATTTAGTTTAACTGCCTCAAAGTATTCAACTTTAGGTACTTATGAACTACCATTAGTCGCATCTAATGGAGCTAATACTACTTTTGAAATAATAGGTTTCAATTATCAAAATCTAGAAGAAGGTTTTAATCTAGTAGATCCTAGTAAAGTAGAAAGAGTAAATAAAAACGGAACAGCCGATGATAAAATGGCTCTATCGATGGAGGCATCTAATACTGGTTTTGTTACTAAAGGAACAACTAGTTTTCAAACTAATGCTACAACACCTATCGTTGGAACTAAAGATTATGAAACAGAAAACTCATCAATCGTTCCTTCCCTAATCTTTTATCTATATCACTCTAAAAATATTACTAAGAAAAGAGAAATGGGAACAGTTATAATATCTTTACTGGCTATTAAACCAATAGATGATTTAAATAATGAAGTAACACGTATTAATATAAATGTTACTCTAAACTCAGCTTTATATAGTGATAACGATTATGAAGGAGCTATGACAGCTGGTGAAGAATATAGTCTTTTTGCTTCCACTGCTACTAATATAACAACTAAATCAACCCTTAGTGCTTACTACTCACTTTATATGAAATCTAATAAAAACTACTATCAAGATGGTTATCATCATGCATTAGTATCGAACTATGTCCTACCAGTTAATACTAAATTAACAATGATAGACTTAGCAACTAATACCTATTACTACTATGTAGTAACTACTACAGATTTAGCTAAGAAGGAAGAGGAGTATAATAGATATGGAGAATGTTCTTATGAATTAAGTGATTTTGTTAAGATGGGTTCAACTAGTAAAGATAATAACTTTGATGAAACAAAAAGTAGTACTAATTATTATAAAAGTGATTTAAAAGTGGTAGATGAAGAATTTATCTTTAATGTTGATTTTGAAGATACTGATATAACAACAGATCAAACCAATAAAACTCTTTTAATGGAACTAAGAGATAAAAATAATCAAACTTTAATTGGTGTCTTAGGAATACAACATTCATCCCTAACTTATAATCTATATAATAAACAAAAAGCTACTATAGATTTATCAGGAGAATTAAGTGCAAATAATATCTACTTAAAAGATAAAGTTAATTTAAGTTTAACAGCAAACTTTACACAACCAATTGTAAATTCATTACCAGTAACAGATACTACTTATTTCAATAAGAAGATGGGAGTAAAAATTACTATCTATGATAGTGAACATAAGAAATTAAATAACAGTAGTTTATTTGGACTATCCTATCAGTATAATGGAAAAACATATTATCCTCGAATGGATGGAAGTGTTAGAATTCCTCTAAAGGATAAAGTGGCAAATATCTTTAGTAAAATCAAAATAGATACTTCAAACCTAAATCTATCAAGTGGTGATTACACCTTAAAAGTAGAATCATTCGGTTCTTATGATGGTATTTACTATGGACCAGAATCATCTAGTAGTATAGAATTACCATTTAAAATAGTAGATAGTGTTTATGGTTTAAATGTTAAACTAGATGATAATCAAGTAATAATAGATAAAACTACTGGATTAACTTCAAAAGATGATAATTCACTAGACTTTACTACTAATTATTCTTCTAATTTAGCAAACCCTAATATTAGAGTAACTTTATATCGAAGAACCTATAATGATGTTTATGATACAACTTATGAGAAAGTAGACCTTGCCAAACTAGTAACAAATAAGTTAGACTTAATAAAAGAGCAAGAATATATGTTTATAGATGATCCGAATACTGTAGCTACTAAAACACTATACTTAAGAACAAGTCTTAGAAGTGGTACTTATCGATTTGAATTTTCTTTATATGATAATGATAACTATATTGGTAATTCTTATACATATATAATAGTTAAATAGGAGGGTATTATATGGATACAATTGATACAAAAGAATTAATAGAATCTATTAAAGAAATAGAATTATACTTAAAGAAACTAGAAAAATTAGAAAGTGAAAATAAGTGATATTATGAAAGATGAATTACAAAAAGAAATAAGCTTAGATGAAGAAGTCTTAGAGAGTATGCCACTAACTAATGAAAGAAATAAAGCTAAGTATGTAAAAGCTGTTAATGGTTTACAAGATAAATATCAATTAAAACTAGATACACTTTTAAAAGAATTAACTAAGAGATTAGAACCCTATAAAAAGTTAGTACCTAATAATTATACCTATTTAGATGATAACTTAGAAGAGTATACTAAAGCTTTAGGATATACAACTGATTTAATAACCCCTTATGAAAAGTTAGGACTAGATAAAATAGTTTATAATCTAGCTACTTATCAGGAAGTAGATGATAGTTTTACTTATTTAAATATAAATATTCTTAAAGCTTTAGATATCTTTAATTTAATAGGAGTTAATCTAACTGAAAAAGATTTTAGTTATACAACTTATACTAAAGAATATATTAAGAATCTTTTAATCTATCAAAGCGACTTATCTAATCAGAAACTAAAAAATAGTTTTAATACTATCTACTGGCAATGTCCTAATCTAATTATGCAAATAGAACTAAATATAAGATATCTTTATCTAAAGTATCAAAAGAAATTTGAAAAATATATTAAGTTATATATAAGTAAGATTAGTAGTGAAAAAGAACTTATTAAAGACTATACTATTATTCGTAATAATATGGATAGTATTATAAAAGATGATAAGAATAATCTAATTTATAGTTTCTATCAAGATAAGTTAAATATTGATGATTATATACCTAGTAAGATAGATAGTATAATTAGTAAGATTTATACTGATAGCAGTATGATTAATCTATATGATGTTAATACTAAACTAACTAATTCTTTAATTGAATATAAAAACTATTTAAAGTATATTAATCTAATTAAGAAGATAAAAACTCTTTATAAAGAAGAGATAGAAAAAGACTTTCTAAATAAAAGACTAAAGCAAATAGCAAAGCTAGAAGCTAAGTTATTTAAACTAACTAAGAAATCTAGTAAAAGACTATCTTTTGCTAAAGTAGATAAGTATACTCCGGAAATAGATGCAACTATTAAAGAAATTAGTGATATTTATAAAGAGATAGATGATAATATCTTAAAGGTAAAGATAAAAGAACAATTAAAACCAAATTCAACTCTTTTTAAAGCTTTATTGTTAGTAGGAAGAAATTATTCTATAGCAGCTAGATTCTTTATGGAGGAAGATAGCGAACTAACTACTATTCAGTTAGATAAAGAAATAGATGAGTTAATATATTTTACACTTAATCCTAGTAATACTATAATAACTAATTTAACTATTATGGATGATAATGATATTAAAGAAATAATAATATCTAATTATAGATTATTTAATGTTAATCTAGATAGTAGTACTCTAGAGTCTGATATAGATAATTTAATAAATGATTTAGAAAAGATAAATATATATCGTATATTAAATAATTTTAAAATAGATATATTAAACTTACAGAGTATAAAAGAGGGTAAAAAGCTATTAGAAAAATATAATACTCAAAAAGATATTGAATAACCATCATTTTCATGATAGAATTTATTTAAAGATAGGAAATGGTAGGTGTTACTTATGATGTACATTTTGATTCGCAAATCAACAATTACTAGTGAATTAAGAAAAAGTGCTATGAAGCAGTTATTAGAAAAGAAAAAAACTCTGAATATGCCAGTGGTAGAGATGATGGACTAGCTGAGGGCAAAACTTTGGGACTAGCCGAAGGTGAAAAAGCTGGTGCTAATAAAGAAAAACTAGCTATAGCAAAAATAATGCTTCAAGGAAAAGAATCATTAGATAAGATAATGAAGTATACTGGTCTAAGTAAAAAAGAACTTACCATGTTACTATAATAATTATCTAAATTAAAAAAATAGTTGAATAACTTATCACTTCCGTGGTAGAATCTAATTAAAGATAAGAAATGGTAGGTGTTACTTATGATGTACATTTTAATTTGCAAATCAACAACTAGAAAATTAAGAAAAAGTAGAAGTATACTGGTCTAAGTAAAAAAGAACTTACTATGTTACTATAATAGTTATCTAAATTAAAAAAATGGTTGAATAACTTATCACTTCTGTGGTTGAATCTAATTAAAGATAAGGAAGAGGTGATTAACCATATACATGTCAACCAATGTGCCAAGTTTACAAGTAGTAACACAAGGAGGGTCAATTATATGGCAGAAAAAGTATAAGTGCCTCTTTAGTTAACCAACAGTTAACATGGGGGGGGGTCATTTTAGACAGTAACACTACTTTTTTTAATCATGCATTAATAACAGGATAGGACTAATCTT
>FR901082.1 GCA_000438295.1 Clostridium sp. CAG:451 | reverse complement strand
AAAAAGAAATATTATACATATATGTGTATGAAAGCTCTGATGTGCATAAAACAGCAAATAGAATATTCGATAGAAATGAAGATGGCGATTTTGAGATTACAGGAAATACATCACTAATTTCACAATTATACATAAGAAAAAGTAGTACTTATATAGAAAATAAAATATATCCGTTCGCTACAATTGATGATTTGAGAAAAGAATTAATTGATAAAGCTAGAAATATGGCTGTAAATAGAGTAGCAAATCATCCATGGGCAAAAATGAATGATTTGGATATGTTAAGAAGTGCTTCTTTATACGAGAAAAATTTACAGACAGGAGAAGAAGGAATCAACCTTGCTGGATTGCTATTATTTGGTAAAGACGATGTAATAGCATCAGCATTGTCTTACTATAAGACAGATGCAATATTAAAAGTTGACAATGTTGATAGATATGATGATAGAGATGATATTAGAACTAACTTAATAGAAAGTTATGAAAGATTAATTAATTTTGTTAAGAAGCATTTAAATGAAAAGTTTTATATGGATGGTAATCAAAGAATTAATATTAGAGATGTAATAGCTCGTGAGTTATGTGTAAATTTATTAATCCATAGAGAATATGCAAATCCAATCCCTGCTAGATTGATAATAACCAAAGAATCAATAATGACTGAAAATGCAAATAGACCAAGAAATATTGGTTATATTGACCTTAATAATTATTCTCCATATCCTAAGAACCCAAAAATAGCTAACTTTTTTAAAGAAATAGGTTTAGCAGAAGAATTAGGATCCGGAATAAAAACAATAACAAAATATAATAAAATATATAGTCGTGGAGTTCCAAGTTTTAAAGATGATGAGATTTTTACTGTAACTATTCCACTAACTGAAAAAGTTACAGGTATAGTACTGGATGCTATTGAAGAAATGGATGAATTGAAAATTAAACTATTCAATTATATTAAGAATAGTAATGGTGTAAGTCGTCAAGAAATTAATGATTATATGTATCCTTTATTCGATACAACAGATGAAAACGAATTAAACAATAAAACCAGATACATTATATATTTCTTGAAAGAACGAAATTTAATTCATAATAAAGGCACAAAAAACAAACCAAAATGGATATCAAAAAAATAAAATGTATG
>FR901081.1 GCA_000438295.1 Clostridium sp. CAG:451 | reverse complement strand
CAATATCAACTGGGAAATAGCAGCAGAAGATATAACAGTAGAAAAAACAAATAAAAAAATAGGAAGTCAGTAAAAACTAACTTCCAAAAAGAATAAAAAGGGGTTGGCTAGTGTGATACTAGCTACCAATTCGCCTAATTCCGAATTGGTGATTTTTATAATACCCATAAAAGGGTGGTTTGTCAATTGTTTTTGTAAAATTTATTAAAAAATTGTAACTATTCAGACTATAATATGCAAAAAAGAAGAGTAATATATATAAATCTCTTTCAATCACTTGTCTAAAACTATCGGAAGATTCACAATTAAGGACTACTTTTTTAGTTTATAAGTCTAAATAGTTGCAAAAAAAATAAAAAAAGGGTTGCAAGACGTGTCTAATTTTGGTAAAATAAGCTTGTTAGTTGAAATGGCGGCGTTGGTGAAGTGGTTAACACGCTGGTTTGTGGCACCAGTATGCATGAGTTCGATCCTCATACGCCGCCCCATAATATTGATAATAAGAGTCTTCTAGACTCTTTTATTGTAGGAAAAAGGTGGACTAAATGAAAATAAAAGATGAAAAAACAAATGTAATGCGTATATTAGATCAAAAGAAAGTTAAATATAATAGTTATAACTATTTGAAAACTGGTGCTATTAGTGGGATGGAAGTAGCTAAGGCCCTAGATGAAAATCCAAATCTTACTTTTAAGACCTTAGTCACAGTTGGTAAAACAAATAATCACTATGTCTTTTTAGTACCCGTAAATAAAGAATTAGATTTAAAAAAGGCTGCCAAAGCTGTTAATGAAAAAAATATAGAAATGGTAAAATCAAAAGAACTATTAGCACTTACTGGTTATATTCATGGTGGATGTTCTCCAGTTGGAATGAAAAAGAGTTTTAAGACTGTTATTGATAGCAGTGCTAAAAATTATGATAAGTTAATATTTAGTGGAGGAAAAATAGGCTATCAAGTAGAGACTACTTTAGATGAATTAAAAAAAGTAATTGATTTTGATTTGAAAGATATAACATAAAAAAACTAACTATTTCTAGTTAGTGATTACTAATTATGGTGCCCTTATGGCCCTGATATAACAACCATTATAAGCAATAAATTATAGGTAGTAATAACTACTAATTAAAATTAGTATAACATGATTTTATTAAAATTAACTAACATTTTAATATTTTAAATAAATAAAATGATATAATAGAAACTGAAAGACAAATAGTAATTTGAAAGGATGATTATAATGAAAGTGTTAAGTTTAACTGAACCATATGCAACTATAATAAAGGAAGGTAAAAAAACAATCGAAACACGAAGTTGGAAAACTAATTACAGAGGCAAGTTATATATTCATGCAAGTTCTACTAAAATTCCAAAAAAATACAGAGAGAATAAAGATTTAATGAATTTGGTTGACATTAATAATTTAAACTATGGTTATATAGTCTGCTCGTGTGAATTAATTGATTGTGTAAAAATGACTGATGAATTTATTGAAAAAGTTAAACTAAATAATGAAGAGTATATATCAGGAATTTATGCTAGAGATAGATATGCTTGGATTTTAAAGAATATTGAAATACTTGATAAACCTATTAAAGCCAAAGGTCATCTTGGAATATGGAATTTTGTTGAATAAATTACATTTAGTAGTTTGTTAGAAAACTCATTTAATCAAGGAAAATTACAAAATGAAAATAATAACACTATGTGGAAGCTTAAAGTTTTAAAAAATGATGACAATTGCAGAAAAAATGGCATTAGACGGATATTGTATTCTTACACTAGTATATCCAGTATCAGAGAATATTAAGAGAACTAAAGAGCAATTAATAAAATTAAAAGAGGTACATTTTAAAAGAATAGAATCATCAGATGCTATATTAGTAGTAAATATAAATAATTATATTGGAGAAAGTACAAATTTAGAAATGGATTATACAAAAAAAGGAAAAGAAATTATATATTATACTGATTTAATAGAAAATAATTAGAGCGACAAATTACAATTTATCGTCGAGATCAACTTTAGTGGTTGGTCTTTTTTACTTTTTATAAATAGGATGATTTCATATATAAATATTGTTATATGTGAAAAAAGCAGGATAAGAAGCTTGTGCAACTATACTAAACTTTTCCTTATTTCATAAGGGTTTAGTGTTACACAATACTGATTTCGTACTTACGGAATTCAACCTACTTTGTGGGTTGATATTAGGATTATATGAGAGCTTGGCCTTATAAAATAACGGTTTTGATATTTATAATATCATCCTTTTTGATTATTTTTTGTGAAATTTATAGGATGATTAAAGACTAACATTATTTTGTCTATGTTAGTCTTTCTTTTTCTAATTTGTCAAATAGTTTCTTATAAAAGACTAGATACTGTTTCCTTTATTGGTTTTATATTGTATCATTTATTTTCAGTTTGTCAGACTATATTAGTTCATTTTTAAGTATTGTTCTAAATCTTTAAACTTAATTTTGTTATTATAACCGTTTATAAAGACATTTTCACTATCTTCAAATATTAAGTAGTCATTGACTTTAACTTTCAAAATATGGGGTTTTACCTAGGCTATATTAGTATTTTTAAGATTTATAATATATCCATTAATAAAGGAATATTCCACATAAGCAAACTTACATATCATTTCAACCTTTCTTTTTAATTCTTCACTTATTACAAGTTTTTTAGTTTCTATTGTCATAACTCGAACACTTTCCTTTCTTAAATAACAAAAAAACTAACTATTTCTAGTTAGTGATTACTAATTATGGTGGAGAATAGGAGGATCGAACTCCTGACCTTCTGCGTGCAAAGCAGACGCTCTCCCAGCTGAGCTAATTCCCCAACAACACATTAAGTTTAACATAGAAATATAAGAGATGTCAACACTTTTTTTAAAAAAATTATAATGTTATAATTAAATAAATATAAGTCTTAAGAAAGGAAGAAAATTATGAAGGTTTTGTTATATGCGGAAGGATTAAAAGTGATAGGGGTAAGTGGTTTAGGAAAAGCTATTCTTCATCAAGAGAAGGCTCTACAATCTGTGAAAGTAGACTATACAAGAGATTATAAGACATTTGATTACGATATAGCACATATCAATACCTATTTCTTAAAATCTTACTTTCTAGCTAAAAAATTAAAAAGAAAAGGAATAAAGATAGTCTATCATGCTCATTCAACAGAAGAAGACTATAAAGATGGGTTTGTTGGGGGACATTTAACTAGTAAATTATTTAAATGGTGGATAGTAAAATGTTATAAACTAGGAGATATTATTGTTACTCCAACTGTTTATTCTAAAAAGATACTAGAAGGTTATAAAGGACTAAAAGGTAAAAAAATAGTAGCTATTTCTAATGGATTAGAACTGGATTTCTTTAAACCAGATAAAAAGTACCGTGAATCATTTAGAAAAAGATATAATTATAAAGATACTGATAAGGTAATAGTAGGAATTGGTATATATAGTAGAAGAAAAGGAATTGTAGATTTCGTTGAAGTGGCTAAAAGATTACCAGACTACAAATTTATATGGTTTGGATCAAGCCCTTTAGCAGCAGCTACTCCTGATGCTAGACATGCAGTAGAGACAAAACTTCCTAACTTAACTTTTGCAGGACATGTTGATCAAAAATATATAAAAGAGGCCTTAGGTGGCTGTGATTTATTTTTATTCCCAACGCTAGAAGAAACAGAAGGGATACCCATCATTGAAGCTTGTGCTATGAAGTGTCCTATACTAGTAAGGGATATTGAAATATTTAAAGACTGGTTTATGGAAGATGTAGATGTTTATAAAGCTAGAGATGTAGATGAGTTTGTTATTAAGACTAAAAAGATAGTAGAAAATGATCTACCATCATTAACTGATAATGCTTTTAAGAAAGCAAAAGAAAAAGATATTAAAACAGTAGGTAAACAGTTAAAAGAAGTTTATCAAGAAGTATTAAAAAAGGATTAACCAAACAATCCTTTTTTCTTATAACTATATTGATAATTAGAATGTTCTTCTCTAATATTTAGAATGATTCCAATTAAAATCATATAAGATAATAAACTACTACCACCATAACTAATAAAAGGAAGAGTAATACCGGTAATTGGTAAAAGACCAATAGTCATACCAATATTTTGTATTTGTTGAAAGATAAGCATACCAATTATTCCTGCTAAGACGAATTTATCTGTTAAAGGAATCTTTTTAATAGCAATAAAGAATATCTTTCCATCAAATAGTAATAATAATAATAGAAATAAAAAACAACCCAAGAGTCCAAAATTACTAGCAAAAACAGCAAAGATAAAATCAGTACCAGACTCTGGAAAATAAATAGGAGTTTTATTATAACCGTGACCAAATACCCCAGCAGAACCAATAGCAGCAAGAGCATTTTCAAGTTGTAAGCCATTACCACTTTTCCAGTTAAATACTCTTTCAAATCGGTAGTATAAATTATTACCAAATATAGAGACAAATAATTTTTCACTAGTAAAATAACAACCTAAGACTAAACCAATCGCTAAAAGAATAATTCCTCCTAGAATAATAAACCATCTTAATCTAATACCTGATGCAAATAACATAGAAACATAAATTATAAAGTAGATAATAACAACTCCTGTATCAGGCTCTAGAAAGGTTAAAATACTAGGTATTAATACTACTATAAAAGTCTTTAATAAGAACATAAACTCTTCCTTTATACTAGGCTCTTCATAATCTAATCTAAAGTTGTTAATCATAGTACCGAGAACTAACATTAAGCTTATCTTGGTAAACTCACTAGGTTGGAAACTACCAATCTTTGGAATAATAAACCAACACTTACTGTTATTAATAGCCGGTGCAAATAACAAAAGACACAAAAGTAGTAAATTACACAGAATATAAAAGAACCAAGCATTTCTATATAAGTACTCATTCTTAACCTTAAAAATTATAAAGACGAGTAATAAACCAACTCCATACCAAATAACTTGTTTTAAAGCTAAATTACCAACATCACTTGGTAAATAAGTAAGGGCACTATTAATAGTAACCACACTAATTAGGAAAAAGATAAAAACAAATCCTAATATACTATAATCTATTTTATTTTTCTTAAACATATATCCACCTCACAAGCCATTATTATTATATCAAATATTAGCAAATTTTATTAAGAAAAACATAAAATTAATTAGGAGGTTAAAAGATATGAAGAATTTACCACCGATTTTTAAAGTGAGTAATAATATCTCTAGCAATAATACTAGTTATTATAAATCATCTAGTGTAGCTAAAATGCCAGTTATTAAACAAAAAGAAGAGGAAGAACAAGCAAGTATAGAGGATAAAATTAATGCTATTTTTAGAACAAGAGGTTATCCTTTTAATATACCAGTTACTATTTCTTTTGCTGGTAAAACAGTTAATACCTTTCTAGCTGCTAGAACTAGTAGTAGTATAATAACATTAGACAATGAAATTATCCCTATAGCAACAATTACATCTTTAAAAATAAAAAAAGCTCATCAATCGTGATGAAGCCTTTTTTAAACTCCACTTACAAAAGTATCTGCTAAACATTTTATTGCTGAAACACAATCTAGATTAATTGTAAAAAAGGAATTAGTACTTACATAAGGTTCTTCACTACTAGTTACAGGATTAGGTGCAAGAACTCTACAAGTACAACAATTATCTTCCATATTTTCAATTCTAAAGACACTTGATGTATTACTTGTTTCTCCTAAAGTATAGGGAAAAGTCCAAAGTGTTCCACTCATACAATTATAGAAGTTGATAGGTCTTGTGTTATAACAAACAAGATTAGGTGTAGGACCTAAATATGGTTTATCACAACCACCTTCCTCACAACAAGAATCCTTTTTTTCTTGTAGGCAAAGAATAGTGTCTAATATATTTGTTAAGCAGTTTCTTTTAGAATCATCTTGACTAAAACACATAATATCTTTCCTTTCTTTTATAAACTATCAATGATAATATCAGCAAGACAGCTAATGACACAAATACAGTTTAAATTAATAGTTATAAATTGATTAGTTGCAAGATAACTTCTTGTTAAATCACTTTGATCAGGGTTAGGTTCTAGTATTCTACATTTTACACAACAGCCATCTACACTTTCTACTCTAAATACACTTGATGTTCTATTATTACCTGCTACTTGATAGTTAGCTGTGAAGATATTTCCACTTGCTGTATAAAATGTTACCGGTCTAGTATTATAACAAATGATAGTAGGACTTCCTCCTAAGAATGGTCTAGTACATGATTCATCATTACAAAGTTCTCCACAAGAGTTTTTCTGTAAAATATCAATTACTTTTAATAATTTAGAAAAGCAACAGTTTTCCTTTGTATTCATTTTATCCACCTCTTATCTATTATCTAATATAAGGTATTCTAGTAATTTCTATTTGTGTAGGTAGTTACCTATATTGCTATTTTATGCTAAAAAAAGATTAAAGTTTACGAAAAAGTTTTGCATTTTAGTTAATAACTATTTATAATAAGAACTAAGAGTTACCATGATAGTAGTTCTTTGGAATAATTGGGGTTGGAGAATAATATTAGCTATAATAAGGAGAATTATTATGGATGAAGAATTTTATGTTACAACAATATTAGAAAGACATTATATAGCAAAAAACACTTTTGTTTTTAGTGTTTTGCGTTCTATTACAGGTAGTTATGATGAAAAGACAGGAATCTTTACTGATGAGATTGATGGAGAAGAATACTGCTCACTACTTGATATGTGTCAATTAACATCAGAAATACCTATGCCTTTAATAGAGCTATTAATATTGATGAATTACAAGAAGTTTATGGTGAGACGGAAGATGACTATGACGTTATTAAAAAATACGAAGATGACATTAAAAACTATGCTTATATTGTTAGAATAGTTGATGGTGTTCCTAACTGTTTGACCCTTAGATTTCAAGAGGAAAAGAACACTGATTTAAAGGAGAAAGACCATCCTTCAGATACTGTTTTAGAAAATAATGATACTAAGAAGAGGATGACTCAAAAGGAACAACTTGATTTAGTAGAGAAAGATGTGGCTTCTGGTGTTTACTCAGCTAGTCAATTGAAACTATTAAAAGATAGTATTAAAAAAGATATAGATAAATATCAAAGTATTACCGATTTAATTAATGAAAAATTAAAGGAAAAAGAAGCTGTTATTGATGGTGATTTATTAGATATTAATAAAATATATAAAAAAATCACGAAGACATTAATTGCTCAAGATGCTCCTACTAGAAGATTACTAGTAGAACTTGCTAGAAAGATATCTGATACTGATGAAGAACTAAAGAAAAATAGACCAGGTATATTAATAACTGGTTCAACTGGTGTAGGAAAGACTAAATTATTAAGTTTAGCAGCAGAAAACTTGCATTTACCTTTCATGATAGTAGATTCAACTCAACTTACTATGCCTGGCTATGTTGGAAAAAGTATCGAAAATTCTTTATGGGATCTTTATGTTAAATGTGATAAGGATAAAGATAAGGCAGAACATGCAATAATATACTTTGATGAAATAGATAAGAAAGGGTCAGATTCTAAGTCTGATGTAGCAGGTCAGGGAGTTTTAAATACATTATTAAAATTTTTAGATGGAGCTACTTATACTGCCTGTGCTAATCCTCAACAATTATTACCAGGAAGCTTTACAGATATAGATACTTCGAAGATGATAATACTAGCAGGAGGAGCCTTTGCTGATCTTTATGAAAAGTTTAATAATAGGAAAGAAGCAGTTGGTTTTAAGACTAGTGATAAAAAAGAAAAAGCTGAACCTACCATTGAAGACTTTTATGATGTGGGTATGCCAAAAGAATTTATGGGAAGATTTCCTACTATTATTCATTTAAATGATTTAAGTAAAGAAAATTTAAAAGATGTATTTACTAAGTCAGATGAGTCTCCTCTTTTAAGAGAGAAAGAACATTTTAAGAAGGTAGGAGTTAAGTTAACTGCTACTGATGATTATATAGATGCTATTGCTAATAAAGCTTATCAATTAAAGTATGGAGCAAGAGGGTTAGCTGGTCTTACTTTAGAAAGTACTTGGATGGCTTATGATGAAGTGGCTACAAATAAAGATAAATATAGTGAAGTAATTGTATCAAAGGAAACTTTTGATGATTCATCTAAGTATAAATTGATTGAAAAAAATAAGATATTAGTAAAAAAATAGGAAAAGAGTATTTAGTCTTTTCCTTTTCTTAATGATAAAGTTTTTTGAAAGTTAATTTCTTCTTGTTTAGCTGATGATTCATAATCATAGGAAGGATAATTTTTCCCGAGAAAGGGATATAGATCAATTCCATGTCTATATTCATGAATATTTATCAACATAGATTTTAGGTTAGTGATTGGTGGTACACAAACTCTAATTTCTTTAAGTGTATTTTTATCTGTAATAGGATAACATCCATAGAAACTAGTATCATCTAGATTGCTATCAAGAGTCTTAGTGTGATTAAATAAGTAATAGATAGCATCTTCCTTATGATAATAACTTAATAGATCTTCCTTTGATAAAGTAAGTCCAATTACTTCTTTTTCTATAGAACTATCTGCTACTAAAGAAGAAATAGACGTAGTAGGAAAAGAATAAGCTTCCCTAGATTCTAAAGTACGCATGTAATCTTCACCAAGAGAATTAAAATGTTTAAAAGTAACTTCGTTTACTAAATCAAGTTTATCTAGGATAGATTCTAAAGTATCAAAGTTTTTAATTTTATCAAAGTTAGATATTAGATAACTAAGAATAGCATTCTCTTCTTTTGTTATTAATAAATAATCTTTTAAATTAGTAAGTAATTTTTTTCTGTTTTCCCTATCATCACCATTTGCTAAAGATATAAAATAAGTAGTTAAATAACTTTTAGTAAGTGATAAGAACTCCAATCTATTTAAGTGTTTGTTTTGTCTTAATTCTTTTATCATATTATTTCCTCCTGTAACACTATATTATAGATAAAAAATTAAAAAAATGCAAAGAAATTATTGACGAACATACTTTTGATAGTTATAATATAAAGCAACTGATAGTTAGTAGAAAGGACTGGTTATATGGGTAAGATATTAATAATAGATGATGATAAGGATATAGCAGAGTTAGTATCTTTAATTTTAAGAAAAGAAAAGATAGAATCTGATATTATAACTGATTCTCTTGAAGCTTTGAAAGTACTAGAAACAGGTAATTATAATTATGATTTAATTCTACTTGATATAATGATGCCTAATATTAGTGGCACAGAACTTTGCATAAAAGTAAGAGATAAGGTCTCTTGTCCAATAGTCTTTTTATCTGCTAAAAAAGAATTAGTTGATAAGATGGTAGGTTATGAAATAGGTGGAGATGATTATATTACTAAACCATTTGATAATACAGAACTTATTTTAAAGATAAAGTCTCATTTAAGATTACAAACTAGAAATAAGGTTAGTAAGAGTACTATTACTATTGGGGAAATTAGTATTAATAAGGAAAGTTTTGAAGTATATAAAAACAAAAAGAAGATAGAAGTATCAACTAGAGAATTTGAACTTTTAAGTTATTTAATGGAAAATGCAGGTATTGCTTTATCAAAAGAACAAATCTTTGAAAATGTGTGGGGTAATTGTTATGGTGATATTGGAACGGTAGCCGTTAACATTAAGAACTTAAGAGAAAAAATAGATCCTAATAATAAATATATAATTACTATTTGGGGTTATGGTTATAAATTTGTGAGGGATTAATTATTATGAAGAAAAGATCAATTAAAAGGAAAATACTCATTGGACTTGTTTTTATTACTTTTATAAATATTTTAACTTTAGGTATTTGGTTTTTGTGTAATGTAGAACCAATGCTTAGTAAAAAAGAAATGTTAAAAAAAGAGATTCTTACTAAAGAAATAAAAGATAATTATCATACAGTTGCTGAATTAATAAATGATCTTGATAGTATAAAGAAAGAGAAAGAGTTAACTTTTAGTATTGAGAAAGAAAGGGCAAAGAAAGATAAACAAGACCTATATTTATTTTCTAAAAAATTACTAGTTAATAATGATGAATATATTGTAAATGCTTACTTTTATAAAAATATGAGTATCTTAAGACTGATACTTGAATTGTTGTCTTTTCAAACATTAGTAATTACAATTTGTATGCTTTTAATATTTTTGTTTGCTAAAGATAAAATAATTAAACCAGTTAATAGGATAATTGAAAATATTAGAAATTATAAGTTTGGCAAAAGACCAAGTAGAGTAGTAATAGACAATGAATTTTCTCTTATTCAAAATGAATTTGTTTCCTTAGTTGATTCATTAGAAGAAGAAAAGAAAGAACAAAATAGAATAATAGCCAGTATTTCTCATGATATAAAAACACCACTAACATCTATTCTTGGTTATTCTAATTTGATAGAAGAAGAAAAACTAACTAAAGAAGAAATAAAGAAGTATAATCAAAAAATCTATGAGAAAGCACTGCACCTAAAAAATATCTTAGCAACTTTTGATGATTATTTAGTCAATCAAAGAAAACAAAAACTAGAGTTAACTTCTATTAAAATAAAAGATTTAGTTAAAGAAATAGAAAAAGATTATAAATTAGAACTTGAAAATAACGGAGTAGAGTTAGTAATTAAAACAGATATAGAAGAAAGTACTATAACATTAGATATAACAAAATTTAAAAGAATTATTTCTAATTTAATATCTAATAGTATGCGTTATTTAAAAAATAATGGAAAGATTACTATTGAAATAAGTAGCGATGATAATAATTACTTGTTTCATTTTAAAGATAACGGAATAGGAGTAGATGATAAGATAATTGATAAGATATTTGAACCATTATTTACTACTGATAATTCAAGAAAAATATCTGGACTTGGACTTTCTATTTGTAAAGAGTTTGTGACCATGCATAGCGGTACTATCAAAGGATATAATGATAATGGATTTAATATAGAGTTTAGTATAGCTAAAAATTTATAAACTAATTAAGAAATATTACTTTCTTTCTTAATAATTCTTAATAATTTAATTAATATTTAATAAAAATAATGTAGTATCATATAAGACGAGGTGAAAATATGCATGATTTTTTTATTTTATATGGCTTAACATTTATTGGCGTAGTTATAACATTTTTAGCTGAAGTTTTTGTAACATCGGCCTATAAAAAATATGAGAAAATTTCTAATAAGAGAGGAATGACTGGGAAAGAAGCTGCAAGATATTTGCTTGACAAAAATGGTCTTTCTGATATAAAAATAGAAAGGACTAGTGGATTTTTAACAGATCACTATGATCCTACTAACAAAGTTATTAGACTATCTAGTTCTAACTATAATGAAGCATCTATTGCTAGTGTGGCTGTTGCTTGTCATGAGTGTGGTCATGCTATTCAAGATAAAGAAGGGTATTTTTTCTTAAGATTTAGGAATAAATTAATACCAGTTGTTAATTTTTCTTCAAAGTTTGGTTATTTTGCTATTCTTTTTGGATGCTTGTTTGGTTCGTTCAATCTAGTATGGCTAGGAATAATTCTAGAAATGGTTATTTTGTTTTTTCAAATAATAACCTTACCAGTTGAGGTTAATGCTAGTAAAAGGGCTTTAAAAGAACTAGATTATGCTCATTTCTTTACTAGTAAGGAGTTAGATGATGGAAAAGTTATGTTAACAGCTGCAGCTTTAACCTATGTAGCAAGTATATTAACAACTTTATTAGAACTATTAAGACTTATTATGATATTTGGAAGAAGGGATGATTAAATATGTTTAAATTATTTAAAAATTTTACTAAAAAAGATTACTTACTAATCTTTATTTCCTTTATCTTTATCTTAGTACAAGTTTGGTTAGATTTAAAATTACCTGACTATATGTCAGAGATTACAAAACTTGTTCAGACTGAAGGAAGTAAGATGAGTGCTATCTTAGAAAATGGTGGCTATATGCTACTTTGTGCCTTTGGAAGCTTGTTATCAGCTATCTTAGTTGGTTATATATCATCTAATGTATCAGCAAGCTTTTCAAAAACCATTAGAAAAAAACTATTTAATAAAGTAGAAAACTTAGGTGTAGCAGAAGTTAAAAACTTCTCAACTAGTAGTTTAATTACCCGTACAACTAATGATATAACACAGATTCAGATGTTTATTTCTATGGGACTACAGTTATTAATTAAAGCTCCAGTAACAGCTATTTGGGCAGTTACTAAAATACTTAATAAAAATATAGCGTGGAGTGCTGTAACGGCTGTAGCAGTTATAATTTTATTAGTTACTATCTTAGCTTTAATGTCAATAGTTATGCCAAGATTTAAAAGAGTTCAAAAACTTACTGATAAGCTAAATGGTGTCACAAGAGAAAATTTAACCGGTATTAGAGTAGTAAGAGCTTTTAATGCTGAAAAGTATCAAGAAGATAAATTTAGTAAGGTAAATAATGAACTAACTAATACTCAATTATTTAACCAAAAAGCTTTTGCCATTATGCAACCAATTATGTATTTAGTAATGTATTTCTTAACGCTTAGCATTTACTTTATTGGAGCGGATTTAATTAATAAAGCAATGATGAGTGATAAGTTAAGCTTATTTTCTGATATGGTAGTATTTTCAAGTTACTCTATGCAAGTAATTATGTCATTCTTAATGCTTGCCATGATCTTTATGATGTTACCAAGAGCAAGTGTTTCTGCTAAAAGAATTAATGAAGTATTAGATACAGAGTTAAGTATCAAAGATGGGAAATTTAATGGGGATACTAAAGAAACTGGTACTGTTGAGTTTAAAAATGTATCCTTTAAGTATCCAGATGCTGAAGAATACTTATTAAAAGATATTTCCTTTAAAGCTAATAAAGGAGAGACAGTCGCTTTTATCGGATCAACTGGAAGTGGTAAAAGTTCACTTATTAATTTAATACCAAGATTTTATGATGCTACTGACGGGGAAGTATTAGTAGATGGAGTTGATGTTAAAGAGTATAAGCAAGAATCACTTCGTAATAAGATTAGTTATGTTCCCCAAAAAGCTACACTATTTCATGGAACAGTAAGTAGTAATGTATCATTTGGTGATAATGGCAAAGGAAAGATTAATACTAAGAAGATAGAAGAAGCTGTAAGAGTTGCTCAAGCTGAAGAATTTGTTTCTAAGATGGATAAGACTTATGATGCAGCAATTGCTCAAGGAGGTACTAATGTATCAGGTGGACAAAAACAACGCTTATCTATTGCAAGAGCTGTAGCAAGAGACCCAGAAATTTATATCTTTGATGATTCATTTTCTGCCCTTGACTATAAAACAGATTATATCTTAAGAAAAGAATTGAAAAATTATACCAAAGATGCAACTAGTTTAATAGTTGCCCAAAGAATAGGTACAATTATGAATGCTGATAAGATACTTGTTCTTGATAATGGTAAATGTGTTGGCATGGGTACGCATAAAGAATTATTAAAAACTTGTGATGTTTATAAGCAGATAGCTTTATCACAATTATCAAAGGAGGAGTTAGAAAATGCATAATGGACCACGTGGACCAAAGATGGATAAGTCTAAAGACTTTGTAGGTTCTATGAAACGTTTATTTAAAGAACTAAAGAGTTTCCAAATTCTAATTGCAATGGCTTTAATCTTTGCTATCTTATCATCAGTTTTATCAATAGCTGCTCCTAATAAACTATCTAAATTGACAGATACTATTTCAGAAGGATTAATAGTAAATGTTGATGAAATGCAAGAAATTAGTAAGAAGACTACTAATAATTTGCAAAATATTAATCCCCAAGAAATAATGAAAAGTACAAATCTATCAGTAGAAGAAAAGACTAACTTCATGATGGTTATGCAATCTAGTGATAAAGCTAATATGCTAGATAATTTAGCAAAATTATCTGATAATACTTTAGAGTTAATATTTAAAGAATTTACTATTAATAACCAAAAAATATCTTCAACTGATCAATTGAAATTCTTACAAATAGCTAGTACTATAAAAGATAAGAAAGATGCTAAAGCTTTATATAAAAAGATAGATAAAATGCCAAAGAGTATTAGAAAAGTAATAGAACCTAGTATGAATATGGCTAAAATTAAGAAGATAAGTTTATTCTTAGCTTGCCTATACATAGTTAGTGCTTTACTATCATTTATTGAGTCAATTATAATGACTAGTGTTTCTAATAATTTTGCTAGAAAACTTAGAGGAAGAATCTCTACTAAAATTAATAAATTGCCACTTAAATATTTTGATAAAAATCAAACAGGTGATATCTTATCACGTGTTACTAATGATGTTGATACTATTGCTCAGAGTATGAACCAATCACTATCATCATTAGTTAGTGCTGTTACATTATTATTAGGTACTATAATAATGATGTTTATAACTAATTGGATTATGGCACTTACAGCTATTTCTGCTAGTATAATTGGTTTTTCCTTAATCTTTATAGTTCTTTCAAAATCACAAAAATATTTTGCTGCAAGACAAAAAGAATTAGGTAAATTAAATTCACATATAGAAGAAGTATATTCAGGACTTTTAGTGGTAAAAGCTTATAATGGTAAGAAAGAAGCTGATACTAAGTTTGATGAGTATAATGAAAAAGTATATGATGCTAATAGAAAGAGTCAATTTTTATCAGGACTTATGCAACCAATTATGTCATTCATTGGAAACTTTGGTTATGTAGCTGTATGTATCGTAGGAGCTTTACTTGTAATGCATGATGCTATAACTTTTGGAGTAATAATAGCTTTCATCACTTATGTTAGATTATTTACTTCTCCTCTAATGCAAATAGCACAAGCTTTCACAAGTCTACAATCAACAGCAGCAGCTAGTGAAAGAGTGTTTGAATTCTTAGATGAAGAAGAGATGAGTCTAGAAACTAATAAAACAAAAATATTAGATAAGTCTAAAGTAAAAGGTAATATAGAGTTTAACCATGTATCATTTGGTTATGATAAAGATAGAACTATTATTAAAGATTTTACAGCTAGTGTTAAAGACGGTCAAAAAATAGCTATTGTTGGACCTACGGGGGCTGGTAAGACAACGATGGTTAACTTGCTTATGAAGTTTTATGAAATAAATAAAGGTGATATTTTAATAGATAATGTATCTATTAATGACCTTACAAGAGAAAATGTTCATAGTTTATTTACTATGGTTTTACAAGATACTTGGTTATTTAATGGTACAGTTAAAGAAAATATAGTTTACAATAGAGAGAATATTTCAGATGAGATGGTAAAAGAAGTTTGTGATACAGTAGGTCTTACTCATTTCATTAAGACTTTACCTAATGGTTTTGATAGTGTTATTGGTGAAAATGATTCTGTATCAGCTGGTCAAAGACAGCTGCTTACTATCGCTCGTGGTATGATTGAAGATTCCCCATTCTTAATTCTTGATGAAGCAACAAGCAATGTTGATACAAGAACGGAAGAGTTAGTTCAAAAAGCCATGGATAAATTAACAGAGGGAAGAACTTCATTTATCATTGCCCATAGATTATCAACTATAAAAAATGCTGATTTAATTCTCGTTATGAAAGATGGTAATATAATTGAAACTGGAAATCATGATGAGTTAATGAAGAAGAATGGTTTCTATGCCGATTTATATAATTCACAGTTTGAATTATAGGGACGAAAGTCTCTTTTTTTTTAACTATTTGTAAAATAATTCCTGACATATAAATAAGTAAGAAGGTGATTTTTTTGTGAATAAGAGATTAAATTTTAATAACTGTATGTTTTAGGACCAACAGGACCAAAAGGAACTGATGGTGATAAGATTTTAATTAGTAAAACCACAACTTTAGATGAAGATATGTCTGCCGAAGTTATTGATAGAGTAAATGGCAATATTCATAACTTAGAGTTTAGAATACCACAGGGAAAAAGTGGAACAAGTAATAATCCTACTTATGGATATAAATTTAGTGATGTTGGAACTACTTATGATCTAGAAGTATTACAAGGAAAAACAATCAGTTTAAATAGAATAAGTGATTTTAAGGATATAATAACTGATATAGAAGATGAGTTTGTTATTATAAGTAGTGGGATATATAAGATAGAGTATTTTTTTTCAGGCCATGCTAGTGAAGATACAGCTTTATTTGTTGGAGTAAGTCAAAACGGAGAAATTTTAGATGGAACAGAAATTAGTAAGGATGTAATTAAAAATACAGATACTGACTTTTATGGAGTGACACTAGCTGAACTTAATGAAAATGATTCTATTACTTTAAGTCTAAAGTCCAGAAAAAAAACAGAGATAACATCAGCCCCTGATATAAATGCTTATAGGATAATTATCAAAATAGCATGATTGATAAGAATTTAATTTATATATTAAAAAAAGCAAGCAATTATCTATTATATTGTTTGCCTTTTAGAATAATTAGAATTTCTTAATCACTAACACTGCTCCTGTAATAGTAACTATACCTAATACTGTAAATACTAAATTATCAGAACTACCAGTATTAGGAACTTCTATAACCATCTCACATTGTTGCTTATAAGTGGTTTCATCAGTTTCATTTCCATCTTCGTCAAAATATTTATTACCTACAATTTCACAAGTATGAGTCTTACATTGAAGGTTATATTCATCTTCAGTTACTTCATTACCTTCTTTATCAAAGAATTTATTATCTATTTCTTCACAGGAATGAGTCTTGCATTGTAAATTGTACTCATTTTCGGTAACTTCATTTCCAGCTTTATCGAAATAAGTATTGTTTACTACTTCACAAGTATGAGTTTTACATTGAAGATTATAACCATTTTCATCAGTTACCTTACCATCTTTACCAAAGTAAGTATTACCAACCTTTTCACAAGTATGAGTTTCACATTGGATAGAATAATTAGTTTTATTGGTTACTTTCCCATCTTTACCAAAGTAAGTATTACCAACTTTTTCACAAGTATGTTTCTCACATTGGATAGAATAATTAGTTTTACTAGTTACTTTACCATTTTTATCATAATATTTACCATATTTGTATTCACATTTATGGACAACAGGTTTAACAGTTCCGCTAGCTACTGAATTAACAGTCTTTGGTTTTTTTACCAAAACAACTAAATCTTGCCACTTACCACCATAATATCTTTCATATGATGCCTTTGTTCCAGTTGCTTTAACTGTTACTTTAATATTGGTAGCAGAAGTAATACTGCTTTTTGGTATTTTGACATTAAACTTGTTACCATTTTTTAAGGAAAGTGAAGAACCTCTTTTTCCATTAGAAGTAATAGTTGCTCCCTTAGCTCCAGAAACCCTAGCAGTTACTTTATTCATTTTATTAGTATTAACAGTAATATAATTTGAAATATAATAATTACCATCACTTGATTCACTAAAGTTTAGTCTTGAACTAGATAGTTTCATAGTAGGATTAACAGCGTAATTAGAATTGCTTTTAGCAGTGTTCGCTAGTTTTATAGCATTATTAACAATATTAGCATCTTTATTATAAACTTTTGGAATATAATTGTTATTTACTTTCCAAATAGCAAGTTGAGTTACTAAATAATCATTTTTAGAATTACTTGCATTATTTAATAAATATAATACAGGTCCAGAATTAACGGTGCTACTATAAGATAGACTTGTACCTTGTGGACCACCTGTTTTTGATGGTGTTATACAGTAAGCTACACCTTTATTAGTGTTAAAATATGCTTCGTTTCTATGCGTTCCATCACTAAAATTAATTCCTACATAACTTTTTTCAGTTATAGTTAAATTGCTAACAGCATATACATTGGTAGTACCAAGGATAAGCATAGCAAAAACAAAAATAAAACAATATTTAAAATTCCTTTTCATATTTATACCCCCTCATTTGTCTGTATATTATACTAAAAAAAATTAAAAAAGTCAAGACTAATATTCTTTTTTTTGATATACTTTTAATAGAAACGAAAGGGGATTCCTTATGAATGATGAAATAAGAAAAAGTAAGATAAGTATTTTAAAAAGTTATGGAGAAAACTTTACTGAGAAAGAATATATCACCAATCCAGCTATTGGAAGAGAAGAAGAAATTAAGCAATTAGCACTTATTCTTTTAACGCCAGAGAAATCAGCCATTTTAATTGGTAAACCTGGTGTTGGTAAAACTGCTATCGTTGAAGGATTTGCTTATCGTATTCAAATAGGTAATGTACCAGATGCCCTAAAGACTTATCAAGTTATAAAGGTAAATACGTCAGCTTTACTTGGAATGGATCCGGATACTGGTGAGAGTAAAATACAAATACTTCTAGATGAATTAAAAAACTATCATAACTTAATCCTTTTTATAGATGAAATTCATACTCTTATGGGTACTAAAGGAGAAGCACTTGACTTTGCTAATATGTTTAAACCAGGACTAGATAGAGGAGATATAAAAGTAATAGGAGCAACAACTACTGAAGAATATGAACAATATATCTTAAGAGATAAAGCCTTTGTTAGACGTTTTCAAAGAGTAGAAGTAAAAGAACCAACAAGAGAAGAAACTATAGCTATTTGTATGGGAACTTTACCTAAAATAGAAAAGAAAACAGGAGCAACTTTAATGTATGATCCTTATGTTAAAGAAAAGATAATGGCTTTTTTAACAGACCTTACTAGTGAGTATAGAAGAGTTTATGAAACAGGAGCAAGATATCCAGATGTAACCTTAGCTATTCTTCAACAAGCATTTTCTTTTGCTCTTTATAATAACCGAAAAGATGTAAATATCTTTGATGTAAAAAAAGCTATATTAAATACTAAAAACGTTTATTCTGATGTTATAAAAAAAGAAATACCTAGATTTGAAAAAGAGTTTAAACAAGAAATAGAAGATGGTATAGATAGAGGACTTGATAATGCTTAATAAAACAATATATTATCTTAGGATAGTTTCCTTTATATTATATTTAGTTATAACTATTTATTTACTACCCATTATTATAAAGAGTGGTAAGACAGGAATATTCTTCTTAGTAACTTTATTCTTATTTGTTGCTATAACTTTGTTTTCTATGTTTTCTAAAAAAGAAATATATATTAAGACTAAGAGTTATAATTTAATAATAATAGCTTTAGCTATCTATCTAGCTGTTGTTTGCTATAGAACTATCTTTGATAGTAGATTAGCTTTAAAAGAGTTATATACAATAAGTTTAGATTACTGTAGGATGAATTTTATATTGATTGGATTAGTAATGATAGGAATAACTTTAAATACAGTAGTACTATACTTGATGGATGAAGGTGATAAGAAATGAAAAAATTAGTACTTATTGGTGGAGGAGATGTTGGTAGAGGTAATACCTCTTATGAGACTGATGTAATTGATAGAAAGATAGTAGAACTTACTAATAAAGCTAATCCTAATTTTTTATTTATAGGACTAGCTAGTTCTTTTTCTGATTCTTATTATGATACAATGAAAAAGATTTATAAAGACTTAGGATGTACTTGTGCCTATCTAAAGAAGAAAAATATCTTAAATAATAGGGATATAGTAGAAAAGAAAATAACTGATGCTGATATTATCTATTTTTGTGGAGGAGATACTATCAAATTAGTAAATGATTTAAAAGAATATGATTTAGTATCTTTATTAAAGAATGCATATGATAGTGGTACTGTTCTTGTAGGAATGTCAGCAGGTGCTATAATGCTTTCTAAAGAAGGGTATTCTGATTCCTTAATGTTAAGAGATGAAGCTGATAAATATACATTTATAGAGGGATTAAACTTTATAGATATAGCAATTTGTCCCCATTATAATGATATTTCTAAAAAGAAAGAGTTAAAAGAAGATTTAGTTAATACTGATAAGAAAGTTTATGCTTTAGATAATGGTACAGCCTTAATAAGTATAGATAATGATATTAGTTTTATTAGTAGTAAAAATAATTCTAATGCTTATCTTGTCTATTATAGTAAAGATGGTTATAAAGGGGATATTCTTCTTGTTAATTAACCATTTTTTTGTTAATATAAGCATATAGGGTAAGGTAATTATCTTAAATAGAAAGAAGGAGTGAAAGAAAAAATGGAAAAGAAGAGGCAATTACTATTAACGATAGGACTTGTCTTAGTACTAGTTCTAATGATAGTAGGAATCAGTTATGCAGCTTTTAAGTTTACAGGACTAGGTAAGAAGGAAAATACTATTACAACAGGTGCAATTACTATGAAGTATACTGAGTCTACTAATGTTATTAATATGACAGGAGCCTTACCAACTACTGATAAGACTGGAAAAGTAAGATTAACTGAAGGAGAGTACTTTGATTTTACTTTAGAAGGTACAATCAAAGGTACAGAAAACATAGCCTTACAAAGCCCCCGTTATCTAACAGGGGGGTACTATTACAAGAAACAAGGCACAAAACAATTACAAAAATCCCGATATGAAACGATGTACGAAGTTATAAGAACTTACTGCACTTCACACCCTGTCATTTCTACCCGACAGGTCGAAAACAGCATATCGGAAGCAAAAAATACAAGGTGTATGCTCCTATGGGCGTATGCCTTTTTTGATTGGAGGAATGAACATGAATGACATGGAATTTATCGAAGCATTGAAAACAAAACGGAACGCCTGCGGTTATTCCCAAAGCAGACTGGCAAAGGAACTGCACATCAGCAGGCAAAACCTGAATGAGATTGAGAACGGGAAAACAAGAGCCAGCAAAGAAATGAAGCATACGCTCCTGCATTATCTGGACTACTGCAAATGCACACAGCCTTTTACGCTGAATATTGATTATCTGCGTGTCCGCTTCCCTACTACGGACGCATTGGAGATTATCAAAAACGTGCTAGCTATGAAAGCTGAATACTTTATCCATGAAGATTACGGGCTGTTCGGCTATGAAGAACTATACCGCTATGGCGAGATTATTGTTACCGCTTCCAAAGACGCTTCTATGGGCGTTTTACTGGAATTAAAGGGCATGGGCTGTCGGCACTTGGAACACGTCCTACAGGCAAGGAAAACAGGCTGGTATCACTTTTTGAGCCGTTGTATGGACTATGAGGGTATCTTTAAGCGTCTTGACTTGGCTGTCAATGATATGGGCGGACTGCTGGATATAGAAATCCTAAGAGAACGCTATTACGCCGATAAGGTATGGAAACGCTCAAGGAAATATGAGGGCGTGGACAGTGGAAAACTGTCGGGGGCAAAGGGAGATACCGCAAAGACCTTTTATATCGGTTCAAAGAACAGCCCTATCTACTTCTGCCTGTACGAGAAAGAAAAAGAGCAGAGGAACAAAGGCATACAGACCGACATCAAGAACCGTCTTGAAATCCGACTAAAAAATGAAAAGGCAGGACAGGCGGTGGAAGAACTTATTTTTTCAAGAAATCCCGAACAGACCATTGCAAGCCTTGTCCTCATGCAAGTGGACTTTCCCGACTATATCCTGTGGGATATATTCATTGAGAATATGACCGCTTCCCTCCCGTTCATCATGACACCTGTTGCCGTCAACATGGATAAGACGATACGCTGGCTGGAACGGCAGGTCATGCCCTCTCTGCTGATGATAAAGGAGATTGAAAAGGAAACGGGGGCGAACTACTTGGAAGCAATCGACAGGCAGACGAGATTGACAGACAAACAGGAATTGAAAATCAAGCAAATGACAACCGACATATCCGATGTGATTATAGGCTGATACCGCTGTTTCTAAGGAATAGCGGTATTTTTGATTGGAAAATATTTTCAAGAAATTTCCGCAAACAGTCATTATTTGGGCGGTCAGCGGACAGATATGGGATAGAAAGAAGAAATCTTGATTTTTTTCGCTTCCAGCTTAACAAACAGCTACTTGCTGGACAGATATGGTGTGGAAGAAGAAAGATAAAAAAATTTCTGGATTTAGTCATTAAATCGCATGTTGTTGTCCCTATATGGAGTAGAAAGAGAAATTTCTTTTCAAAAATGGAATCAAAACGCCGTTTCCTGTCCCTATATGTAGTGAAAGGGAAAAAAGCAAAGCATTTTTGCAACAAATCGTCTTTTAGCGGACTGATATGGAGTGAAAGAGGAAAAAAGTGAAATTTTTTTATCAATCAACTTAGCAAACAGCACTTTGCTGTCCCTATATGGTGTGAAAGGAAGAAAGCAAAGCGATTTTTGCCAAAATGCACCTTTCTATTTGTATTAATGGTGTAGGGGAGATTTCTTCTTTCAAGCGTTCTTTGATAAGTGAATAAAGCGGTCAGATACGTTAGACGGACAGCGAGCCGTTGGAGCAGACACGCCACGACCTTATTTCCTGCCCTGTAAGCGAGCGAGAAATGTCTGTGTTCATAGAAAAGGCTTGTCCCCTTTTCCAGTCATGACCTGTCCCGTCTGATAATGATACTCCCGTACAGCCACAGCTTGAGCGTTCAGAGCGTCGCACGCAATGGGTACGGCTACATGAGAACCATGCAGAGGTGCAATCCCTGTGGGCTTTGACACAAGCCGTCTGACCGCTTCAAAACTACGAGGAAAGGAGGTGTCATATCTATGCACGATTTAAGTATGCCGTTATGGGAAAGATACCTCATGACGATAGAGGAAGCGTCCAGTTATTTCCGTATCGGGGAGAACAAGCTCCGCCAGCTTGCCAACGAATACAAAGAGGAATGTGTTGTGATGAACGGAAACCGTATGCTCATCAAGAAAAAGAAATTTGAAAAAGTCATAGACCGATTGGAACAAATCTAGTGAAAAAGAGCCTTGTGTGTGATAAGATGTGTATAAGTCGTTACAGCAAGGCTCTTTCTTACTTTGAAAGGAGTTAAGAAAGAATGTCATCAGCAAAAAGACGGGATAACAGAAACCGTATCTTATACAGAGGAGAGAGCCAAAGACAAGACGGCAGGTACACCTATAAATATGTGGACGCACTGGGAAAAACAAAGTATGTCTACGCATGGAAGCTGTTGCCTACGGACAAGACACCAGCAGGAAAGCGTGAGGACTTGTCGCTAAGGGAAAAAGAGCGTATCATACAGCGTGATTTATATGACGGTATCGACACAAAGGGAAGCAAGATGACCTTGTGCCAGCTATACGCCAAAAAGAACGCCCAACGACCGAACGTGAAGAAAAGCACCCAACAGGGGCGTAAATACCTCATGGAAGCGTTGGAACAGGACAAACTGGGAGCAAGGAGCATAGACAGCATAAAGCCGTCAGACGCTAAGGAATGGGCGGTCAGAATGAAAGAGAACGGTTTTTCCTACAAGACAATCAATAACTACAAGCGTTCCCTGAAAGCGTCATTCCACATGGCAATAGAGGACGATTATGTAAGGAAGAACCCTTTTAATTTCCAGCTAAGCGAGGTCATAGAGGACGACAGCAAGCCGAAAGTCGCATTGAGCGAGGAACAGGAAGCAAGATTGTTAGACTTCATGGAGCAGGACAGAACCTATCAGAAGTATCATGATGATGTGCTTATCCTGCTGAAAACAGGCTTGCGTATCTCGGAGCTGTGCGGACTGACAAGGAGCGATATTGATTTCAAGAACCATGCAATCCGTATCAATCATCAGTTACTTAGGGACAAGGACGGTTTCTACATAGCAGAGCCAAAGACAAAGAGCGGTTTCCGCAACGTGCCTATGAGCGAGGAAACAGAGAAAGCCTTTAAGAGGGTGCTGAAAAGGAAGCAGAAGCCGACACTCAAGGAGATAGACGGCTACCACAATTTTCTGTTCATCAGCCCTAGTGGAAAGCCTATGCAGGAGAGCAATTATAAATCGGTACTGAATGGCGTTGTAAAGAAGTATAACAAGAGTCATGAGAAAACGCCGTTGCCGAGGATAACGCCCCACAGCCTAAGACATACGTTCTGCACACAGCTTGCACAGAAGAACATGAACCCGAAGAATTTACAGTATATCATGGGACATGCAAGCATAACGATAACGCTGGACTTATACGCTCATGCGTCAGAGGCAGGAGCAAACAGAGAAATGCGAAGCCTTGTAGCATGATTTACAACGATTTATACAACGTTTTCGAGTGAAAATATAAGGGATTACGACCAGTTCCACGGTAGACCTGCGAGAAGAAAAAAACCGTCAAACCCTTATAAACAGGGATATATTGACGGTTCGTGATAGTTATAAAAAGATACTGAAAAATCTATGCTGTTTTTTAGTGTAAATAAAATAGGAGGAGTGAAAGAAAAAATGAACAACAAAAAGCAACTACTATTATCAATAGGACTTGTCTTAATACTAGTTTTAATGATAGTAGGAATCAGTTATGCAGCTTTTAAGTTTACAGGACTAGGTAAGAAGGAAAATACTATTACAACAGGTGCAATTACTATGAAGTATACTGAGTCTACTAATGTTATTAATATGACAGGAGCCTTACCAACTACTGATAAGACTGGAAAAGTAAGATTAACTGAAGGAGAGTACTTTGATTTTACTTTAGAAGGTACAATCAAAGGTACAGAAAACATCAACTGGGAAATAGCAGCAGAGGATGTAACAACATCATCTAAGAAAATAGATGGTAAATATATCAAGTTATATTTAACTAGTCTAGATGAAAATAATAATGAGAAAGAGGTAATGGCACCTAAAGTATATAGTGCTGATACAACAGAAAATACATATACCGGAAGACCTGCTAATATGATGAGTCTAGCTAAAGGTTCAACATCTACAAGTTTTTCTACTAAATATCGTCTTAGAATGTATGTAGATGAAAGTTATAACCCCCAAGGAGATGGAGGAGACTTATCATTTAGTATAAAGATAAATGCTTATGGTAAGACAGG
>FR901080.1 GCA_000438295.1 Clostridium sp. CAG:451 | reverse complement strand
ATGATAAAAGAAAGTAGTTATACTGTCTAAACTGCCCCCCCATGTTAACTAATTGTAAACTTGATATATTACATGACAACATGGCTAGGCACCTACTTTCTTTATCTTTGATAATTAAATTTTATCATGACTAGGTACCGTTTTCAACAAGAAATTTATATTCTCTTCACTAATTTTTTAGCAGGTTGAAAATTAAAAGTCTTTGTATATTGCTTTAGAAAATAAATTTTATCTAAATTATTATCAAAAATAGTATCAATTAATTCTAAAGAATTGAAAAAATTATTGGAAGAAGCTGGTTCTTCAACTAATCTATAATCTAATTTTTCCTCATCAATTAAATCCTTACTAGCTGCTAACATTAATTTAGTAACAGCATTAACATTATTTTGCCATATAATTGCTTTATCTGAAGAATTAGCTCCTCTAAACTCTATAGTATTATCCTTTTGCATACTACTAGGATTAATTGTAACTCCTCCTAAAACTAAGGCTCGATTCTTACCACTAGTAATAAAATCAGAATCATAAAACTCTTCAAAGCTATGAAAACTATTAAGTAGTTCTAAATCTTGATGATAGATTTCAGCAACAGGGCGAGCATACTGATAAAACGATTCTCTTTCTCTTTTATCTTCTCCAAACAAAAAATATAGTAAATCACTTTCATAAAACGTATAAGCTTTTAAAAACTTCCTCCATAAGTTAAAATCATCAGTCAAAATATGACTACCAACATGAATATGTCCACCAGCATTAACATTCATAATAGGGTTATTAGCAGAAAGAAAAGTACATATTTTTTCTAGATCTTCCCACGTTTCTTTTTTATCAGTTAAAATAGGAGAAACTAATTCTCCTCCATCATCTAAACTTATATCATAAGTAGATTGCCATTTATTATACTTATTAGCCATATAAATATCTAATATTTCTTTTTTGACATTTTCATACTCTATTTCTAAGCCAAAAGTTGCTTCATTAGGAAGATATAAATTATCTCTATATGGTAAATTTACCTTTTCTATCTGCTGCATTAATTCCTTTAAAGTACAAAGATCAAGTTTTGAAATTTTATCATTATCATTAAGTTTTAATATAAAGTCATTCACAATATCACCAACCAGTACCGCATATTATAACATAATTTAATAGAAAAGAAAAGGATTAGATAAAACCCTAATTTTCCATAATTTGAAAGTGATTTCCAGAATCTAGGTAAAGTATTCCTTTCTTACCATCAAGTTGTGGTAAAACATCATTATAGTAATTAATCATTCTAAATTTAGTAAGAGTTAAATAAACACTATTACCATCATCCATATATAATAAGAACCTATCTTTATCAAATTCATTAGGATCATAATAAAACTCACTAATACTACTTCTGACACTTCTTTTTACTTTTAAAAGATTCTTTAATAATTTACTATATTTATTCTTAGGTACATCATTTACTAATCTTGGTACTGTGTATGGTATTTCTTGATCAGTTGTTACTTCATTCATATTTTCTAAGACTAATTTTCCAGTTGTCTCTTTCTTTAATAATACCTTATATTCACTAACTTCTATTGTTATTACATGATAAAAACTTCTTTTAACTTTAACTTCTTTTATAAAGGAATTCTTTTCTAAAGCCTTTTTAATATTATAAGAAGTGGTTTTATAAAAGCTTGGATAATTCCTAAGACCTGCTTCATCTATTATTTGTTGATCAGTTACTATTTTATTACCTTTTATTATTATATTTTCAACCCTTGTATCTAGTAAAACATCTACTAGAAAGAAAGTAGCAGCAATTACTAAGACAAATAGTAAAAATGGTATAAGTTTTAACCTCTTTTTCTTCTTTATTTTTGTCATAGACTACTCCCAATTAACAAATTCTTGTTCTATCTTTAAATCAACACCATATCTATCAAGAACAGCATCATGAACAAATACTATTAAATCATGAATATCTTTAGCAGTTGCTCCATCTTTATTAATGACAAAATTAGCATGTTTTAAGCTTACTTCTGCTCCACCTTTAGTTAATCCTTTAAGTCCTAAGTCTTCAATTAGTTTTCCAGCATACATTCCTTCTGGATTTCTAAAAACACTACCAGCAGAAGGATATTCTAAAGGTTGAGATTCCATTCTTCGCTCTCTTCGCTCTTTAGTAACAGCTTCTATTTCTTTTCTATCACCTTTAGTAAGTTTTAATACTGCTTCCAAGCAAATATAATCTTTATGTTTTTGTAAGTATGAACTTCTATAATGAAAGTCCATCTCACTATTAGTTAAAGTAATTATTTTTAAGTCATTAGTTAAAACAGTTACATTAGTAGTAATATAGCCCATATCACTTTTATAAGCTCCAGCATTCATGTAGATTGCTCCACCAATAGTACCAGGTATCCCAGATGCAAACTCTACTCCTGCTAGACTTCGTTTCATAGCTTCCCTAGCTACTTTCATTAAAGAAGCTCCTGCTCCACAAATAACTTTATTACGAACAAATTCTATCTTATCAAATTCATCTAGTTTTATTAAAACACCATCATATAGTTCATCACTAAATAATAAATTACTACCATTTCCTAATATTTTATATTTAATATGATAAGTCTTAATTAACTTACATAATTCAACTAAACATCTTCTATCTTTAGGATAAATTATAGCTCTTGCCTTACCACCTACTTTATAAGTGGTATACTTAGATAAATCAGCATCATATATAATTCTTCCTAGTTCTTTTCCTTCTACTTGTTCTAAAAATATATCCATTATTCTTCATTCCTTACTAATCTCATAATTTCCTTATAAATAGTTTCTGCACTATTTGGACAAGAAAATTCTTTTAAATTTTTCCTCATTTCATTATACACTTCTTTTTTAAAACAGTCATCTATTAATGATAATAAATTTTCTTTACAAAAGTCTTTTTCTTCTAATATTTTACAAGCTTTCTTATCTTCTAGAGCTTTAGCATTCTTATATTGATGATTATGTGTAACATAAGGACTTGGTATCATAATAGATGGAAGTAGTAACGCAGTTACCTCGGCTATAGTAGATGCTCCACTTCTTGTGATTATCAAATCAGCATCTTTCATATATTTAGCATCATAAAACGGTACTATTTTAACATTAGTTGGTGTCTTAACATCTTTATAATCATCATAATAATTTTTTCCTGTTACTACTAATACTTGATAGTCTTTATCTTTAAAAGAAGGAATTAACTCTTTCATTTTTTTAGTCATTGTTAAAGAACCAAGTGAACCCATAACAAGAATAATAAATTTACTCTTATGATTAAAACCAAAGTCTTCTCTTTTTCCTTTTTCCATTGATAGAATTTCTTCACTTCTAGGGTTTCCAGTATAAATAGTTTTCTTCTTAGGAAAATAGGCTTCACTTTCTTTAAAAGAGACACAAATCTTATTAACAAAGTGAGATAGTAGTTTATTAGATACACCTGGAATAGAATTTTGTTCATGAATTATAGTTTTAATACCAAGATGATTAGCCGCTACCAAAACAGGAGCCGTGATATAACCACCTACCCCTATTACAATATCAGGTTTAAATTTCTTAAGTTCTACTTCTGCTTTCTTAATGGCGGCTAAATATATTTTAAGAACAGTAATATTTTTTAAGATATTCTTTCTATTTAACCCTTTCATTTGAATACCAATATAAGGTATACCTTTTTCTGGAATAATATCTTTCTCCATTCGATCAGTAGTACCAAAATATAAGAACTCGCTATTCTTATCATGAGATTTAATCTTATTTATAATTGCTAAAGCTGGAAAAATATGTCCTCCAGTACCACCGGCTGTAATCGCTATTTTCATAAGACTCCTCCTATTTATTATATTTATCTATTAAACTTTCAAACTCACATTTAATCTCTTCTAATCTTTCTTTAGTAGTAGCTTCAAATCTAGATGTTATATTAGGTCCTGTATTACTATATCTAACACTAGCCCATCCATCAGTAAATGTTACTCTAACACCATCAATCGTATTAATATTATAATGCTTTTTCTTACAATATTCTATAACTTTTTCTACTACTTCTATCTTTTTCTCATCAGTTGATTTATATTTTAACTCTGGGGTTGCTTCATAATGATTTATACCACTTAATAATTCTGTTATATTTTTACTATTTCTAGATAATAATTCTATTATTCTAAGTCCAGCATATAAACCACTATCAAAGCCTAAAAATCTATCTCTAAAATAGACATGACCTGATAGTTCTCCACCAAAAGGCATATCAAGTTCTGCTACTCTACTTCTTGTATAGCTGTTACCTGTACGATAGCAAACAGGACTACCTCCTAGTTTTATTATTTCATCTTCTAATGATTTACTACATTTTACATCATATAGAAATGTTTTATTCTTAACTTTATCAATTATATCTCTAATAATTAAAATCATATAATAGTCGCATGGTAAAAACTTACCTTCATTAGTAATAACTCCTACTCTATCACCATCCCCATCAAAGCTAACACCAATATCAGCTCCAGTTTCTAACACTTTAGCTTTTAATTGTTCTAAGTTGGCTTCAATTGATGGATCTGGGTGATGATTAGGAAATGTTCCATCACTTTCTCCATTAATAATAGTAAAATCAATTGGAAACATACTATATAAGTCTTTCAATATTATTGATGTCGTTCCATTACCTGGATCTAATACCGCTTTTATTCTCTTATTACCAAACTCTAGTCCATCATTAATAGCCTTAAAATATTCTTCTTTAACATTTATCTTTCTAACACTACCAACTCCATCTAAGAAATCTCCTTTAATAGTTTCTTCATAGAAGTCAGTTATCTCTTCTCCCTTAGCATTCAAATAATCTTTAAAAGCAAACTTAAGTCCATTATCTTCTTTAGGATTATGACTAGCTGTTATCATAATACCACAATAAACTTTTTCATAGATACAAGCATAATAATACATTGGAGTAGTAGTTAATTCTAAGTCTAAAATATTAACTCCGCTATCAATTAATCCACTAGTTAAAGCTTTATGAATTCTTTCTGATGATAATCTATTATCATGACCTATTACACAAGTATCTTTACCCATTCTTCTAATATGAGTAGCAAAACTCCTAGCAATAGTATAAATAACATCATCTGTTAAATCTCTATCTGCTATTCCTCTTATATCATATGCTCTAAATATTTCTTTATTTATTTCTTTTGTTATTTTCATCATATCTTCTCCATTCTTCTTAAATTATACCATAGGTTTAAACTAGATAGAAAAAGAAATATCACTTCTCCGTAATATTTCTTGCTTCACTAAGTAATTGTTCTAAAGTATCAAGGGTATATCCCCTTTGTTTTATATATTTAACAACCACATCTAACTCACTGATATTTTCTTTAGTAGGAGTAATTGAAATGATTGATCCTTCTCTTAGTTTTCCTTTTAATGAAAGATATGGATTACTACTAATTTGGATAGTTGGAATAATAGTATGCATCTTTTCTTTACTACATAGTTCTAATATTTCTTTTTGATCATATTTAGCAAGACAGTATTTACCACGTCTATTAGCAATAACTTGCAAAGTATCAAGAGCCTCTTCAAAGATAAGTCTATCATAACTTCCCTTATAGTTTAATAATTCTATCTCATGAAAGTCCTGTAACAAACTAGTAATTAAAATGTTATCTTCTTTTAACAATAATCCATCTACAAAGAATGTCGCTCTAACATCATTTTCTTTTAGGATATCTTTTATTTTTGGTAATAGTTCCTTATCAGTAATTTCAAATACTAATGATATATAATTAGTAAAGCCATTACCACTTACTATATATTTATCATAATATTCATCTACCGATATAGTTGGAGTACTTTCTTTAAAGACAATTAATGACTCATTATATCCCCCATATTTTTTCATCTTATTAAAACTTTTATCTAAATCTACTACTAATCCACTATAACCTGGTACTAAGTATTCTCCATTTACTTTAGCATTAATAGACTCTTCTTCTAATGATTTCTTTTCTTTTTTTATTTTAATCATCACTGGATCTTTATCTTCCATCATAGATACAGCTTTATCAGTATAAAAGAAACTTGCAAATACTAAAAGACAAGCAAATAGTATTTCTATTATTTTCTTCACAAGATCAACTCCTATGTAATATTATGATAGAAGAATAATAAAAAGTCATAAATACTTATAAAATATTTATGACTATTATTTACTAACTACCTAATTTAATTTGAAACGGACTATTCTTAGTACCATCACCACCAGTTATTATTACATTAGATTTTAGATTCATAGATGGGCGAGAACCGAACGAAAGCACCGGGCTACCGCCGCCGACAACGCCGTTGAAGTCGACGCTACTGACGCTCGAGGTACTTTCATGTGTTAATGTCCAATAACCAGTATTATTACCATATTTATCAAATTGTCCTGCCATTAATTCACCAATTCTTAGTAGCCCTATTTTGGCAGTAGTAGTCGATGTTGTTAGATTGCTACCTGTTATATCTTGGTATTTTGCTAATTTATAACTTGCATATCCTACAGTTCCCAAATACCATGTTGTTTTATCTTCTATCATACTTACTTGGTCCCTAGTTAGATAGGTACCACTTGTCAAATAATCACCATTTAAGAATGCTCCTATTGTATTATCTTTAGAAAATGTTACATTACTTCCAAAATACATCTTTTTATAATTACCACTATCCTTTAGAGGTATAGCACTTGTTATTTTAGTACCAGTTCCATTTTCATGACTTACTATTCGATACAAATTGTTTTCTCCAGTTCCAAAGCTTATATATTCACCACTATATCTTGTTGATAGCAATGCTCCTGTTGGAGAATCATTATCACCTTGAAGCCTGTACGGATTATCAACAGTTCCATCGCCGTCTATAATTTTCACAGCAGATTTTAGATTTATAGATGGGCGAGAGCCGTACGAACACACCGAATCAAAGCGGTCGACATTGCTGTAGCAGCTGACGTAACAGACGCGCGAGGTACTATAAGGTGTCAACAACCACCAATGCAAGCCATTATTTAAATATCCAGTTGAATCTGTAGCATTTTTATAACTCATTGTATACTCGTAA
>FR901079.1:297-501 GCA_000438295.1 Clostridium sp. CAG:451 | reverse complement strand
CTCTACAGTACTTGCAGAATATAAAGTACTTGATAAAGTAGAATCATCATATCAATCAGAATCACAGTTAGAAAATGAATTAATTAATACATTAATAGAGCAAGGATATGAAAGAATTTATATTAATTCTGAAGATGAGTTAATACTTAATTTAAGGAAACAATTAGAAAAATTAAATAATTATCATTTTACTGATGTTGAATG
>FR901079.1:0-236 GCA_000438295.1 Clostridium sp. CAG:451 | reverse complement strand
TATTGCTAATAAGAATGATTATATTATTGAAAAGACAAGATTAATACAAGAAGATTATAAACAAGAAATAACTCTTGATTCAGGTGAAAAGAAAAATATCTATTTAATAGATAAGAATAATATTCATAATAATAGTCTTCAAGTATTAAATCAGTATGTTAATAATGATGGAAACTTTGATAATAGATATGATGTAACTATTTTAGTAAATGGTCTACCTTTAGTTCATGTAGAAC
>FR901078.1 GCA_000438295.1 Clostridium sp. CAG:451 | reverse complement strand
TCGAACTTTTCGAGTTTTGATAAATAACTAATCTGAAATGGATTAGTTTTTTTGTTATATAAAGAAGCCCCTTTTATATTAAATATAGAAGCAAAAGAATTAAAAAAATAACAATAAATTTACTTTCAAAAAAAAGACTAGTTATATTTCAAACTAATCTCACCAGCAAATTGTAATCTATTTAACAATAAAATTATTTATAAAATCTTAATACTTTATCATTGTTATCCAAATAACAAGCAAAGATGCCTTTTTCATTGTATGCAGCTTTACCAGAAGTTGATTTAGTTTTTTCTTTCTTTAGTAACTCACCATCATCATAATTGCTAGTTTTATGTACATGGATAACCATATAATCATCAAATACTATTCAACATTCTTTAAAGATTCAACCATATCAATATTCTTTAAATTAAAATGGGTCACAACAATAACAATAACAGTAAAAATAATAGTAATTAAAGCTGAAAAAACATAACTTAAAAGAAACACTTCTCTATCAAACATTAAATAATCAGGTTCACAAGTAGAAATAATATAATGACATAAATAAGAGCCAGATGAAAGACCAATTAATATGCCAAGTATTGTCAATATAATAGTTTCTCTATTTATATATTTATCAACTTCTTTAACATAAAAACCTAACACTTTAAGTGTAGCTATTTCCCTTTTTCTTTCACTAATATTTATATTAGACAAATTGTATAAAACCACAAAAGCTAACATTGCTGCTGCAATAATTAAAATAGCCACTATAGAATCAATAGATGATAACATATCATTTAACGCATCTTTCACATCACTATTATTAATAATAGAAACAGCATCCTTACTAGCAATATACTTCATATCAAAATCATTACTATCATCTGAAGTACACTCATTTAAATCTATTAGAAAAGAATTTACTTTATAATTACCAAACAAACTATTATAAGTATTCTTATTTACGTACATATACTGATTAATATAATTTTTAACAATATAAGATACTTTTATAGTATAACTATTATTTTCATTATCAAGTAAAGTAATATCATCTCCGATAGATACATTTAAAAGTTTCGCAGTTTTTTCACTAATTACACAACTATCATCTAATATATCATCATAAATTTTATCTTCATTCTTATAATCAATTAAAGAAACAACCTCATTAAACCTATTAAAATCATTTGGTACTATCAAAGATACATCTTGTTTTATATCACCTTTTAAAACACTAATACTTTGATAATTAACATCTACTGCTTTATTAACAATTTCTTCATTATTAATTTTATTAAGTAACTTTTCATAATCACCATTTTCATTAATAATCATCATTTTATCATATTTAAATATTTTACTATATTGATAATCATTTATATTTTTAATAGAATCTTTTAAACCAAAACCTGCCAAAATAAGTGCTGTACATCCAGCAATTCCCAAAATAGTTGTTAAGACTCTAGATTTATATCTAAAAATATTTCTAATAGTTATTTTATCAGAAAATTTAAGTCTTTTCCAAATAAATGATATTTTTTCAAGTAATATTTTTCTACCAGATTTAGGTACTTTAGGTCTCATTAAATTTGCAGGAACATCTTTTAAATTATAAATACATATAAAACATGCTGTACCACAAATACATAATATACATATCCAAAAACCAATCATATTATATGCACTATTAATTGAATATATAAATATCGGTATATTAAATAATTTTTTATAAATATTCCAAATAACATAAGGAATTGAATAAGAACCAATAAAAACACCTAAAATACCCCCAATAACAGTTGCTAAAAGTGAATAAATAACATATTTTAAAGTAATATAAAAATTATTATAACCCAAAGATTTTAATGTACCATTTTCAGTTCTATCTTCTTCAATCATCCTCATCATTGAAATAAGACTAACTAAAACAGCAATTACAAAAAATATTAAAGGAAAAACATTTCCTAAATTCTTTATATTATCACTTGCATTAATTAGTTCTTTATATGAATTATTATCTAACCTATCGTAAAGATACCAATGTGGTTTAACAAGTTCATTTTCATTTATACTTATGTCATATAACTCATTATATTTTTCATCTTCTCTTTCTTTTTTTATAACATCAATCTTATTAATAGCATCATCAATAACATTTTTATATTCTTTACTATTAGTTAGCATATTTTTAGTATTATTTAAAGTTATATAAATAGCACTATAATAATCACTTTTTAATACATCTTCCAAAGTATAAGCATAATAATTAACTTTACCACTACCTAAATTAGTACTAGGTCTTTCAGAAGAAAAATACAAAGGACTTATAACAGTTCCTACTATTTTTTTATTACTACCCAAAATATTAATAGAATCTCCAATACTTAAATTATTATCTAAAAGCATCTTTTTTTCAACAACAATTTCATTATTACCATTAGGTAAACTACCATTTTCTAAATAAACTTTATTAATACTATTATTTAACCCCATTACTTTAACAACATATTGTTCATTATTTAACTTTAAATAAGTATCTGTTTCATATGAACCAATTACTTTATCAAATCCACCTATTTTAGATAAACTATTTATATCTTTATCATCAAGTCCAAGATTAGAAACAACTTTTATATCATAAACATTATTATCATCATAAAACTTATCTAAAGTTTTAAGTATATCTGGACTGCAAGCTTCAATCCCTGCATAAAAACCAATTCCAAGAAGGGCCATAGATAATAAAGATAAAAACCTTTTATAATTTTGCTTTATCTTCATAAATATATGTTTAAATAACATAGTTTTCATTTTACCACTCAATATCCTTTATATCCATAGGTTTTTCATTAATAATGATATCACTAACAGAACCATTTTTAAACTTTATAACTTTATCAGCCATTGGACTAATCGCAGAGTTATGTGTAATAATTACAACCGTCATATGTTCTAATCTACATGTATCTTGAAGCAATTTAAGTATTTGTTTACCGGTTTTATAATCTAAGGCCCCCGTAGGTTCATCACATAACAAAAGCTTAGGATTTTTACAAATAGCTCTAGCAATTGCAACCCTTTGTTGTTCTCCCCCACTAAGTTGAGCTGGAAAATTATTCATTCTATCTCTAAGTCCAACTTTATTTAATATTTCCTCTGGTTTTAAAGAATTTTTACAAAGCTGAGTGGCAAGCTCTACATTTTCAATAACAGTTAAATTTTGTATTAAATTATAAAATTGAAAAACAAAACCAATATCATTTCTTCGATACTTTATTAAATTCTTACCAGTTAATTTATTAACACATTTACCATCAACATAAACATTTCCACTTGTTAAAGTATCCATACCTCCCAAAATATTTAAACAAGTTGTTTTACCAGCCCCAGAAGGACCTAAAATACAAACAAGTTCTCCTTTTTCTATTTCAAAAGATGTATTAGATAAAGCTTTTATTTCAACTTCACCCATTTTATACACTTTATTTACATTTTTAAATTCTATATAAGCCATAATAATCCTCCATTTTACTTATTTAACCTATTTTTAACAGATTCAGCCATTTTTCTTTTTCCTTTCGTAGGAGCAAACTTTTTAACAACAGAACTTTTTCTATTGTTTTTAAGTCCTATATAAGCAAAAATACTAAAACAAACAGCACCGATAAAATTAACAAATAAATCCTTCATCGTATCATTTAAACCAATATCTAAATAACCATCATTAACAGTATAAAGTAAATTACCATCAGTATCATATATTAAAGTTTTACCAATATTATCTAAAATAACAGGTTTATTTTCACCACTAGGATTCATTGCAACCGAAGATACACTTGTAATAATAGTATCTTTTTGCATATCAAACTTTAAAAATTTATCTCCTCCATATTCAAAAAACTCCCATAAAGTACCAATAGTCATTGAAAAACTAAAAGCAACTAAACACAGATAAAATGGGGATAAATTAATATCTTTACTATTTTTATTAAGTAAATCCACTAATGAAAAGCCAACCGCAGTGGCTAAAAAACCATTAATAGTGTGCAAACAAGTATCCCAATGAGGAATTATACCATAAAAATTATTTATTTCTCCAAGTATTTCTGAAGAGAAAATAAACAAATAAATACTAATCTCTAAACCAGCAGGTAATGTTATTTCATATTTATTTTGAATAAATAATGGAGCAAATAATAAGACAAGTGATAATAAACAGAGTAAAGCATTATTAAAATTTCCTCTTAGTATTTGTAAGATCATACATAATATAACCAAAAATCTTAATATTAAATATATAGCTAAAGAACTTCTTTTAGTTTCTTTATAAGCCATTTTTATTAATTTTTGTACATTAATTTTTTTCTTCATAATTATCAATTCCTTTATTTAGCACATATACTTTGTGTTTCAAGTGGTACTTTATAAGTAGTTATATTTTTACTACTATCAATTGCATTTATTAACAAATATAAATTATTATGTTCATCACAAGTTTTTTTATAATTATTAACTGTAAAAGTAACATTTTCTAAAAACTTTTCTAATTTAATTTTCTTACCATCACTATATTCATAAGAACTAATCCTTTTTTCTACATCCTCATGTGACTCATATAACATGCATTCTATTTTTTCATATTCTTTAGTATCATCTCCGCCACAATACTTAATATTGGTAATATAAATAGCACTTTTCTTATCATTATAAGCAATACTACCAGAAATATTAAAAGCATCACAAGTACTAGATATTGTTTTAAAACTAAAATCATCATCAATTTTATTTACAAATAAAATTATTAAAAATAACACCACAAATAAACATATAACACCAATAATTATGTATTTCTTATTATTTTTTTATTTTTCATAACGCACCTCACTATAAGAATTATATCATATGTAATAAAGATTTTGTATAATTTCATTTTAAAAAAACAAATGATACAATTAATTTATCAGAGAGATTTAATCAAATCTTATAGTCTTAATTTGGTAAACGTGCATAGTTAAGGCTCCATTGAGGAATCTGTTCGGAAAATCCGAACTTACATATATGAATCATTCGAAAGAATGATTTTTTTGTGTTTATAAATCATCCATCCAAAAAAGAAAGGATGGTGAAAATAATGAAACAATTTAATGTTTACAAGTCAACAATGAAATATTTAACAGATAAAAACTTATCTTTAAATGCTAAAGGTTTCTTAACTATTATTTTATTTAATGATGGAATTATTGGATTAGACATTCAAAAATATTGTACTGATAATAAAGAAACAATAAAAGATGCTTTACTGGAACTAAGAATCAACAAATATATTAAGTACGATTCAGAATCTAAAAAATTAATAGTTGCTCCTGTTCCATATACTGAATGGGATGAAGATTTAAGATAAGAAAGGATTTTATTTATGTTAAATATTATTACAAAAGAAGTTCCAATTGACGAAGAACTTCAATCAAAGATTCAATTTATTTGTGATTTTTGTAATGTTAAACCAATTTTTATTAACGGTTCTATTCGTAAAATTGAAAAAACAAATATTAATTATATTGAGCCAAATAAAATAATAATTAAAAGTACTACTTTTCTTGCATTTAATCATAACAAAGATGTATATGTAGAAAACTTACAAAAACACATTAATATTAGTGACTTACAAGAATATATTAAAAGTTTGTAAGCTATTGACATTGTTTTCAAAAATGATATTATAAATAACCAATGAAAGAGTATTCTCTAGAAAGAGAGGTACATCTATGATAAAATATATATGTAAACAAAATTTTATAATAATTAACGTTTTGAGGAGTCAGTAGTATTTAGACTTTACTAATACTACTTTCTCCTCTTTTTTTGTAAAGTAGTTGAGTTTATGGGAATATTAAATAACGACATTAAAGTTCGTGCTGGTATTTATATGAGGGTATCAACTGAAGACCAAGCTCGTGAAGGATTTAGTTTACCAGAGCAAAAAGAACGATTAGAAGCTTACTGCAAGTTAAATAATTTTGAAATAGTAGATTATTATGAAGATGCTGGTATTAGTGCTAAAAAAGGAAACTATAGGCCTGAATGGGAAAGATTAAAAGAAGATATTAAAAGCAAAAAAATTAATACAATGATTGCTTTAAAACAAGATAGAATCACTAGAAGTATTTATGATTGGGAAAATATATTAAGTTTTTTGGAAGAAAATGAAGCTTATTTAGATTTTGTATATGATGATATTAATACCACTACTTCAAATGGAAGAATGATTTCACGTATTATGATGAGTGTATCTCAAAATGAAATAGAAAGAACTTCTGAAAGAACTAAAGTTGGACTTGCTGGTGCAATAAAACAAGGACACATTCCACATCAAGCACCAATTGGTTATAAACATGTAGATAAAATGCTTGTTCCTGATGAATCAACTAAAGATATTGTTATTAGAATTTTTAATTTGTATCATAATGGATTATCATATCAAAAAATTGCTAATTTATTTAAAGAAGAAAAAGTTCTAGGTAAAGAAAATTGGAGAGATAATACAATTTTGCATATTATTGAAAATGAAATATATAAAGGAGATTTCATTCATGGTAAAAGAACTAAAAATCCTACATATTATGAAAACGTTGTTGAACCAATTATTAGTAAAGAATTATGGGAAGAATGTCAACATCAAAAAAGAAATAACTCAAGAGCATATTCTAGAACTTTGACTTATATATTTTTACAAAAATGTCTATGCCCTAAATGTGGAAGAATTTTAGGTGGAAAAGCATGTAAGAAAAAAGGTAATGAATATTTCTATTATTATTGCAGGGATTGTAAATTAAATATAAAAGAATCAGAAATTGAAAGAGGTTTTAAAGAAGTTGTTGATCAACTAACCGAATATGATTCGATTGTTAATCAGTTCTTTGTTCCAATGGTAATTAAAAATTTCGACGAACCAAGAGACAAAATATATAAGGAAATTAATACACAAAAACAAAGATTAGAAAGAGCTAAGCTTGCTTACGTAGATGGTGCATTTACTCTTGATGATTATAAAGAAAATGCAAAAATAATTGAAGATACAATTAAATCACTGGAAGAAAAAATAAATACTGCTGATAAATTTGAAGTATTTAATTATTCAGCAAAAGACATATTGATATCTCGTGATATCGCATTTATAAATAGTAAGCTTCATCCTGATGAATATCAAGAAAGAATTAAAACTTGGAATAAAAGAACTCGTGAAGAAAAAGCAACTTTAGTTATGAATTATGTAGATACTATTGAACTTGAATTAGTTGGAAAAGAATGCTTTGTTAAAAATATCAACTTTAGAGAATCAATTGCAAAACCATGCAACGAACTATATGATAAAGGTTATATTGATAGACCAACTCCTGCTGTATTTGGAAACGTTGTTGGAGAATTAAGGTTTAGTAATTACTTACCTGAAGAAGAAGTTGGAGAAATTGTTATGAGGCTTAAAAATTTCTACAACGTATCTTATACTGAAGCAACATACTATGTTAAAAATCAAGTTTTCTTTTTTAACTTTATAAAAGATAATTCTGCTATTGTAAGAGTATTCCCGTTAGAAGATTATTATAAAAAAGATCCAGAAGTAAAAATGGAAGAATATAGATTCGGAATTATATATATCAAGGAAGATAACATTGTTGTAACTAAAGATAAAGATGAGTTAGATAAATTATTTAACTACATTCCTACCGAAGCATCTTTTACACCTTTAAGGGATTTAAAAGATGTTCCTAGTAAACCGATTAAAATTGAATTAATAAAAAAATAAAATACGTGGCACGTTTTGTTGAACTTGTTCAATGAAAGTGGCGATAGTATTTTATATCAATTCTTTATGTAGTTTTATTTCATTACAAAGTTTTGAAATATTACGAAATAAAGCAAACGGATTCTAAGGTGTTAAACCTTAGCCCACTGGTATCTTGTTAGTATGACAAGATACCTAGGGGGTTATATATTATGTCAAAACAAAATATACCTAAAAAAGGATGGTGATAAAATGGAAGAACTTTCTTACTCTTTCCATATTGGAAGTGATAAAAACAAGAAAAATAGTGTAAGGTTAACATCAAAAAATAATGTTAGTGGAACTAATTCTATGAGTAATAATGCTATTCAAAATGCTAAACAATTATCAACAGCTGATAAACATAACTATAGAAAATATGATAATAGACAAGATGAAATTGTGGTTATAAAAGGAACTACTTCACTATATAATGATGTACTGCGTTTTTATAAAAATGAATTTGAAGAAGCAAGATTAGAATATAACAATAAGCAAACAAGAGATGATAGAAAAATAGATGATTATTTCAAAAAAATTAGTAATAATTCAAAAAGTGATTTAGCGGTACAAATAATAATTGAACTTGGAAATAAAAAATTTTGGGATACTAAATCAATGACATATAAACATAAAATGACCAAGGTTTTTATAAAACAAGTTGATGATTTAGAACTATTACTTCCAAACTTTAAAATCTGTAGTGCTATTATTCATTATGATGAAACTTCTCCACACCTTCATATAGTTGGTGTACCTATAAAATATAATTGTAAAACTGGTATGTCTATGCAAGTTGGTAAAACTGATGTTTTTACAAGAAATTCACTAAAAGAATTACAGGATAAAATGAGAATTTTATGTATTGAAGAATATAATAAAGAATATAATTTAGATGCTACTCTAAAGAAAAAATTAAAAGGTAGAAATAAAGATATTCATGTATCTGATATGATTAATTATCAAGACACTAAAGATTTGATTAAAAAAAATCAAAAGAATCTTGAAATCATTAATAACAATTCTATTGAACTTGATAAAGACACAATCAATATAAAAGATAAAATATTAAATCTAAAAAAAGCTTCTTTAAAAAAAGATACTTATCTCCTATCAAACGAAGATAAAAAAATATTAGAAAATTATATTGATAAAATTGATAAAACTAATAACGAATATAAAAAAATAAATGGTCTTTCCTCTTCACTTAATAGTTTAAATCAAACCATAAAAGAAGATAAAAAAGCAATTAAGGTACTTACTGAAAATAATAAAGCACTAGAACTACGAGTTAAAAATCTCGCTTTTAAAACAGAAAATCAAGAAGAACTGATTAGTGATTTAAAGCAAGATAATTTTAATCTTAAATACAGATTGCAACAATTAGAAGATTTTTTCAAGAAGTTAATAAATCTATTTAAGAGAATGATAAAAAAAGATAGTAAGAAAGAAACTTACTTAGAAGTGTTAGAAGATATGCAAGATTATAGAATTATCAGCAATGACACTATAGATGAAATTTTAAATAATAAAAATAATATAAAAGAAAAGGATGATTTTGAGTTATAATGACAGCTCAAAATCATCTTTATTTTACATTTTTTCTTAAAGAATCAATTAGTGATTCATATTTTTTATCTTTATCTTTTTTATTCGATTCTAAATAAATATTTAAATTTTTCAAGACCTCATCATCAAAATATAATTTTACCTTTGATGATTCAGCTACAAGTAAATTTCTAATATTTTCATTTTGGTTATAATAATAGGCACTTGCTAAATCTATTATTCTTAGAGATATATCAGATTTAATTTTATATAATTCAATTTTTTTATTATTTCTTAATTCTAACCATTTTGAAAAGTATCCACCGATAAATACGGTTACAATTAGTGTAATTAAAGCCTGAATCACAGTATTATTAGAAAAATCTTTTTCCGATAATTTAATAATTAAATCATAAATTAAATATCCAAACCAGCCAAACAATCCAAATCCAACTATTATAGCTATAATGCTATAAAACCAATATCCTTTTTTTTCAGTATTCATAACTCACCTCATTTTACAAAAATTCTGCAACTATTTCTTTTAAATAACTATTATTAAACCAGAAACATTGTTTGGTAAATTCATTAGCTCCAGTAACTTTGTCTTTAACTGGAAGTGATATTGTATCTTTAGAATCCTTTCCGTGTGGTCTAACATGACATACACCATTATCACTCATTCCTGGAAAATTGGTAATTCTTCTTCCTCTTCTATCAATATAATTTACTATGTTACCACTTCTAATAACTTCTTGAGTTTTTTTATACATTGATTTTACTTTTGATTCAATAATAATTTCTGGCATGTTCCATAATTTTATTCCTTTAAATACATATTCTCTATTTTCTTCTTTAAATATAAAGAACATATATTTAGTAGTTTCTAATTCTTCTTTTAAGTTAGAATTTTCAAAATCTGTATTCATTATTTCATCAAATTTAAAATATGGAAATGACATTGATTCTATAATTCTTCCGTTTGATTCTACTCTAATAGTTTTTGGTATGATATTAGCTTTGGTAAATTCATCTGTATCTTTTAGTTTAGATTTAACATTAAACATTCTATTAATAATCATATTTAGTACATTTTTTGCTTTAGAATCAATATTCAACTCTTTCATTAGTTCAAATTGAGTCTTGCCTTTATATTTATTAATAACATTTTGAATAAAATCGTTAAATGAAGCATCTGTATCTTTTAATACTTTTTCAACATTAGAATAATCTCCAATATATTTTCTAACAAGTTGAGTCATATATGAATTTTTAAAGCAAAATGCCCTTTGCATTGCTGGAATATCACTAAACGGTTGTTCTCTTGTAGATAATGCATTAGCACCCTTAGAACATGCGCCTAAATACATTGTATCAGCCTCAGAAATTTCATGTGCCTTTCCTTCACGAATTTTATTGATAATAAAGTTCCAGTCTTCTTCAATCTGTTTTAAATCTTCATTTTTTTCTAATTCTAGTAATTTTTCATGAGTTATAATTAAGTCTTTTTTATCTTTATTAGCTTCCCATAAATACCATAATAATTGAATTTTATTATTTTTATACCAAAAATGACTATTTCTAAACGTATTTTTATATTCTGTCATATAGTCAATAATATTTAGGACTAATCTTTCTTTAGCAGATAATTTACCACCTTTAATCTTTTTATAAGGTGTAACCTTAAGTTCTATACCTGCTGGCATAAAATCAGGTTCTGAGTCACTATTATTATCCATGCCAAATAGATATTTTTCAATTAATTGACCTAGTCCACCTTTATTTGCTTCCTTATCTTCTATAGTTATAACTTCAGTATTTAAAATGTCATTTACAGACTTTCCTATTGCAGATTTAGATATAAGTTCTATTTCCTGCCTATTATACAATCTTCCTTTTTTCATAAATTTCTCCTTTCGATCTTGTTTTAATTAAAAAAATAAGATAAAATATTATATAGAAATGTTGATCTTTACGAGAAAATTTAGTATAATATTTTCTTGTAAGGTTGATCTTTTCAATTAACTATATTATAATATAATTATTGATATTAAACAACATGAGGAGGTATAAAATGAAAAAGACATGCGTTGAGTTATTCGCTGGAGTTGGCGGATTTAGATGTGGATTAAATAAAGTTTCATTCGAAAATGATAAAGTTATAGAAAATGGCAATTGGAAATTTTTATGGGCAAATCAATGGGAACCATCTACTAAAACACAAGATGCATATAATTGTTATGGAACTAGATTCGGTTTTGATGATGTGAGTAATGTTGATATATTCGAAGTAGATAAACACGATATTCCTGACCATACTTTACTTGTTGGAGGATTTCCATGTCAAGATTATTCTGTTGCTCAAACTTTATCCAATAGTAAAGGAATTGAGGGAAAAAAAGGTGTTTTATGGTGGGCAATTGAAGAAACATTAGCAATTAAAAAACCACCCTTTGTATTATTAGAAAATGTTGATAGATTACTACTATCACCTGCAAAGCAAAGAGGAAGAGACTTTGGAATGATTTTAAGAAGTTTTTATGAAAACGGATATGATGTTGAATGGCGTGTTATTAACGCTGGTGAATATGGACTTCCTCAAAAAAGAAGAAGAACCTACATTTTTGCTTATCATAAAACTACTAATTATTATAAAGAAATGCAAAAATTTAGAGACAGAGATATTATTTTTGAAAAAGGAATTTTTGTAAAACAATTTCCAATTAAAGATTCTTATTTAGCTATATCAGAATCATGTGTTTCTGATTATAAAGATTTAATTGATGTAAGTAACAATTTCAAATGTGAATTTTATAATGCTGGTGTTATGATAAATGGTGGTATATACACAGTTAAAACAAAGTCTGATTATAATTTAATTTATCCACTTAGAAAAATTAGAGAAGAAAATGATATTGATAGTAAGTATTTTTTGTCAGAACAACAAATAGAAAAATTTGCTTATTTAAAAGGAAGTAAAAGAATTCCTAGAACTAAACCAGATGGTACACCTTATTACTATTCAGAAGGTGCAATGCCATTTCCTGATAATTTAGATGCCCCTGCTAGAACAATGCTTACTAGTGAAGGTGGTGTTAGTAGAACAACTCATGTCATCGAAGATTTTAAAACCAAAAAGCCTAGATTATTAACTCCTATTGAATGTGAAAGAATAAACGGCTTCCCAGATAATTGGACTAACACAGGAATGACGGAGAAAAAAAGAAACTTTATGATGGGAAATGCACTTGTTGTTGGGGTTATTGAAAAAATTGGTGAAGAAATAGAAAAAATCATTGAGAATGAAGACTAACTCTTAAAAATATGCTACAATTATAATAGATTTCGTATCATTCAATAGAATGATACTTTTTGTTTAGGAGATGACTAATTGCATGGATGAAATAAAAGAAAAAAATACAATGCTAGTTAAAAGAGAATTAGAAGAAATGTTAGGTATAATAAAATCTTTAAAAGAGAATAAAGATTCTTCAAAACTTTCATTAGGAATAAATTGTTATTTAATACTTATAGTTATTGAAGCCCTAAACTATATTGAAAATAATTTAAATATAAGTATTGATTATAAATTTAAAAATAATTTAAAATCATCCCGTGCTAGAATAAAACCATATGATAGTTCTTATAAAGAAATGTTAGAAAATATAACTAAACTAAACGAAGAAAAATATAATTATTTTTCTAATTTATGTAATCCAATGGCAAAAGCCATATTCCCTGAGCTAATTGATAATATAGGCATAACTTTATATAAAGGGAAAATCATTGACAATACTTTTCTAGATGAAATAGATAATAAAAAAATTATTACTACTAGTGGAAACTATGATTCTTCTAAAACTTTTAAAGTTGGCAAAGAAGTGGGTTCATTAATAATAAAAATCTTAAATAAAATGGGTGGCAAGGAAAATAAAATTAACTTGAATATAAATGAAACTATATTTAATGAGGATTATAATGTATATTATCAACATAATAATTTTTTTCAATGTAATTTAGAGGTTAATTGTTGTCTCTTACTACTTAATGCTCTATGCTCACTAAATTATTATAAATATTTGATTAGAAAATTTAATATTTCAAATAGTCTAAAATATAGAATTGCATATATTGTGTTTAGTAGAACTTTTAACAATTTATACAAAATTACTGAGATAAATGAATTACAATCAATATTAACCATACTTAACAAATACGCTTACTTAAATAATAGAGAATTTAGAAATAAAATGTTTCATTATGACATTTATAATGAGATAAGTGTTCATGAATTTAATGAGAACGATATGTATCTAGGATTAATTAATAAAATCTTCAAAATTTCAGAAAATGATTATATTAAAGACATTGATAACTACATTGATGATATATCTATTGAAATAGAACAAACTATTTTTAATAATTAAAAGGAGAAATAAATGACGAAATCTGAAGAAATATGTAAAAAATTAGGGAATCTATATTTTTTTAAGGAATTAGTAAAAAGTAATTTAATATATGTTACTGATAAAAAAGAAGAAAAAGAACTTGCAGATATTTTGATGCGAGTAGATAATTATATTTTAATAATTCAAATTAAAGAAAAAACAAGTAATTCTAATAATATAGAGAATTGGTTAAATAATAAAGTTTATAAAGTAGCTAAAAATCAGATTAAAGTTTCAGCACAAGAAATAATTAATAAAGTAAACTTTAAAGAAGATGAGAATTCAGATATATTAGATAATATAAATAAATGCACTTTAATTCCAATTATTATATTTGATATAGGTAATATCAATATAGAGTATAAAAAAAGTTATGATAGTAAATCTACAGATTTAAAAATTAATATCTTTAATATTAAAGACTTTGAAAACATGTGTAAATGTTTAATATCTCCAATGGAAATGATAAGATATTTAAAAGAAAGAATAGCATACTCTAACAGTAAGCTTTTAATATATAATGATGAAAGAAGAATTGTAATTGGAAAAAATATAACTGAAGATGCAATGCTAAATTTTTACATTGAAAAATACGAACTGAATTATTCCAAAGAAAACATTGATAAATTATCTATATTTAATACTTATTTAAATTTATTCGAAAAGCATTGTATAACTAATAAGAAACAATACAAAATATTTATAAAATTTTTAAGTAGTCTATATGCTAAAGAAATTTATTGCCTTATTGACAGACTAAATAAAATTATTCAAAAGGGATTTTCAAAAGAAATGAATCTAAATAGTTATATGATTAGTAATAATCACAATTTACTATTTATTTCGCTTCCAAAAGAAAAATATGATATTGAATTCATAGGGTTTATCAGTAATGTTTTTATGTGTTATTTTAAACTTAATAATGTATTAAGTATTATTAGTTATTCCGTGGACAAAGAAAAATATGAACTGGATTTTGCTATGTGTGAATATGATAGCATAAATGAACAACAATATAAAAAAGCAATTACTGAAGGGTACGCTGATGTTTGGAAGAAAGACGGCATTGATGAAGAAATATAAAAATATTGTTCAAAATAAAAGAATATGTTATAATGCTTATAGATGGATGATTTATATAGCATCCCCATGTGAGAAAAAGTTGTGTAATTACTCAACTACGGCTCCATTTAAAATAACAACTGATTCAGTAATGAATTGGTTTTTTTGTGTTTAACCTCCCGTAGTTAGCTTGGAAGTTCTATTAAAAAGTCATCCTTAAAAGAAAGGATGGTGTTTGTAGTGATTAAGATTATTACACAAGAGTTAGAAATAGAAAGTAATCTTAAACAACGATTAGAATTTATATGTGAGTTTTGTCATATCAAACCTACTATTATAAATGGTAGTATTAGAAAAATTGATAAGACTAATTTATCTTACATAGAACCACATAAGATTATTGTTAAAGATACTACTTTTCTAGCATTTAATTATTCTACTGATATTTCTGTTGGTAGTCTAAATAAAAAGATTCAAATTGTGGAACTTGAAGATTATATTAAGAATCTGCTAAATGCCTGATATTTCACTAACTATTGACTTTTTAAGACAAAAATACTATTATATATAGCAACTGAAAGAGATATACCTAAATGTATTAATGGGGGTTATGCATTATGGGAAGAAAGATAAAAAAATATATTTTTATAATAGAAAGTTAAAGAGATAAAGGTAGTAGTTTGAATATCTATTGCTTTTATCTCTTCTTTTTTTGAAGAAAGGATGTGTTAAAAAATGAACGAATTACAAAAGATTGTTAATAAATATTTATCTAGAGATGGAACAGCAATTGCTTATTCTGATTTTAATCAAGAGGAAGTTAATAAATTATTTCAAAATATGGGTAATTATGAAAGACCTGATATTCTATCAATATATGATAATAAAATAGTTGCAATAGAACATTTTGAATTTAATATTTATAAAAATACTAGAAAAGGAAGTAATTTTAAAATTCAAAATAATATAATTGAGCAAAAAATGCAAAAAGAGATAAATTCTCATTTAAAAGATAAAGGTGAAATAATAATTCATGACCAAATTAAAAATAATAGTAGTCTAAGTCAATACTATAATAATTTTAGAAAAGTCTTATTATCTCATATAGACAATATTCCTGAATATAAAGAGCATATTATAAATGATTTTGGAGATAAGAAAGAAATTGAATCTTGGTTTTTTGCAGAAGATGTTTCACCATTATGAAGTTATTATTATAGAAAAACAAATAATCAACTATCTTTGTTATTACCATTTTCAAAGGAAAATATTGACATAATTAAACAGCATAAAGAAATTAAAGGTATTATATCTGGAATAAGAAAAACAATAAAGATAAAGACAAAGAAAAAGATGATTACGAAATTGAAATGTAATCATCTTTTTATCATTATTTTCTTTTTAAAGTATATGGTTTGCCTTTAACTTCAGTAAAGAAATCGTTTGTTAAATCTTCACTTTCTTCTTGATGAATATGTGCATTTTCATATGCTTGAATAATTGATTCATCATCTAAATCTACTAGAACAGTTCTTTGTGTTAATTGTGGTTCTTCTTCCGGTGTAAAATATCTTACTCTAGCATTAGATTCATCATAAAGAGTTGTTAAATTATCAAAACGTATAATTTTATTTCTTTTTAAATCTTCAAACTTAGCACTTCCTATATCATAAACATCATCATCAACCATTGTTAAAATTGCTAAATGTCTTACTTGTGCTAAACTAAACATAACTCTCATTAAATCAGGAGCAAAACCTTTTAAACGTTCATCGGTTTCAACTTTCTTAAATAAATCCTCAACTTCATCTTTATTATCGCCATAAATAGTTTTATCTCTTCTTGAAATTTCTTCATATTCTTCATCAGTTAAAAGTTCTTGTCTATTTTCTATTATTGCTAAATAAAATTCGTTTAATTTCTTTGATAAAAGAATTTGGTCTAATTCTTCTTGTGAATACTTTTTAGTCATATTTATACCTCTTTTCTTACTTTATTTAATTGATGTCCTTTTTCGCTTTCGATTTCTTTTTCAGGACTATAACTAATCACAAATCTAGTAGCTGTGTCATCTCTATACATAGCAGGTGCAAATCTATCTACAGTAGTATCTATTTCATATTTAACATCATTTTTTTCAAACTCTTCTAATAATTTTGTTAAACTTAAATATAAGTAACCATAGTTATAAATTGTTTCTGATTGAGCAAAGCCAACAAAAAACTCTCTTTGTTCAGTACTCTTTACATATCTATATACTGCAACTATTCTTTTCTTATTTTTCATTATAAAATCGATTGGACTACCAATATCATTTGGTAAATCATCAAAATCTCCACAAAAGATTAAATTAAAATTTAAATAATCTTTTGCTTCTTTATCATTATAGTTAGCACTTGAAATTAAATTAACAATTTCTTTTTCAGCAAATTTTTTTGTATTTTCACCCATACTTTCATATAATTCCAATGTTTCATAACTACCAACTAATGTTGCACCACCTTGAATAATTCTAGGTGAGATAAACAAATAGTTTTCCTCTTTACTTTTTTCTATAAATTTTGCTTTTTCTTCTAAAGTCATACAAACCTCCCTAAAAACTAATACTATTATAACAAAATTTAATAATTATATATACTTATTTATTGAATATTAACATTAAATCGTGATTTAGCAATACACTTATTATCTTTGATTAAATAACATTCTACATAATGATTTCCTTTAAACGAAATACTTTCAAATCGTTTAAAACTTTGTGGATCATCTGCAAAAGAGTTTAAATTATTACCATAGTATATTTCTCCACGTAAACTATTATTTTCTATGGCATAATTACCATTATTTTTAATTTTCCATAACAAAATATATGGTTTAGGAATAGTTGTATCTATCGAAAAGCATAATTTTTCATCTTTATTTTGAGTTATACTAAATTTTTGATTATCAAAGCAATTAACATATGTAGAGTTTTTAAAGTTATCTTTTGAAATATATCTTTGGCATTTTATTTCAAACTTTATTGGCATTAATTTATCAATACTATATATATTTTCGATAAACATTTCATTGTCTTCACATCTACTTCTTTGTTGAGAGTCGGTTGTAAAATAATCCGTTTTAAAAAACTTATTCCATTTTCTTTTTACATCTTCCTCATCATTATTTAAATAAGCATTTTCAATATCACTAATATGTTCATCCAATTTTTCTTTTAAGTTTTTTAATCTTTTTTTGTTTTTATCATCATTTATCAATTCCTGATTATTAGTAGGATTTTTAACAGAAGTATTAAAATTAATCCTATTGGAAATAGATTTTATTACATCTAGCAATAATTTATCTATATCTACATTTAACGTTATATTTGCTAATGCCTCATTTACAAGGATAGTTATTATAAAACCACCACATATATCCCAGTCTTTTCTAGTCTTAGAAAAATACTTTATCAATCGTGTGATTTTTCTTAGTTTGTCATCATACAAATTGTTTTGTTCATGAAACCAATTATTTATACTTCTAGGGTCCCTTTCTGTCCAATTCAAACCACAATGTTCATAATAATCGTTTGAAACTCTATAAACAGCAAAATCTATATGATAATTATCTTGGTATTCAATCCTTATACAGTTGTTTTTCTTTTTTGGATTTTCTTTAAAATAATAATTATATGGTCTTAAAAAATCTATTATTAAGTCCTTCATTTCATCAGTAGATGAGGGTATTTTCTCTTTTTCAAATATTATCGCAACATCTATATCAAAGTCATCATATTCAGGCTCAATTGCAGTAGACATAGCGATACTTCCTTGTTCTAAATTTTCGTATAATTTATAATCGGTATTATTATCTTTATTATATTTATTTATTCCATCTTTTAACCTAGTTATATTTATATTCTTCTTTTCACGTAACTCAGTAACTTTATCATTTGATAGTATAACTTCATTATAGTAAAAATTATTCATTAGATTTTTAATTTTATCCACATATATCACTTCCTAATTCTACATATTTTTCATTATCATTTTCATTGTAAATGCTAATTCCCCAGTTGTATTTATTTTTTGATTTAGCCTTGTAATTGCAAACAATTATTTCTTTAATTCTATTATCATTTAATCTCCTAAACACTTCAAAAACTAAAGAACTTTGACATGCACCTAATATATAAATTTTTTCAATATCTGTTTTGCTAATCTTATAAATAGTATCTGCAATTGTTTCTGAATATTCTTCTAGCTGTTTTTCATAAGTAATGGCATTTGTTCTAGCATCTTCTAGGTAAAACCTAAAAACATTAGTATTTCTAAATTGTTTTAAATCTTCATCATTAATTCTAGTTGTTGTTTCTATAGTAATAACTGCAATCTTACTATTATTGTTTTTTTGTTCACATTTTAGTTTTTCATTAAAAAACAATTTTTTTGTCTTTAATGGCAAAATTTTATCATCCTTTTGGTGGTATTCATAATGATTTACAATATTTACTTTTCTATAATATTTTCCTGCTATAGCGATAAAAGGCAAAGGTGCAACGCCAAAATATGAAATTTTGTATGAAATATAATTACTAATTTTTTCTTTAATATTTTTTACATAACTAGATATTATTAATTTAGAATTACTTTTTTTAATATTTTTACAATCATTAATTATATTAATAGTAAGTGGATTTTTTATTTTGGTAATATAGTTCATATTATCTAATCCTATAATTGATAAAGTATGATTTTCTTTTGACTCCTTATAATACATAATTAAGCCAACAACAATTAATAAAATTCCAATTATTAAACATATATGTATATTATATTCGCCAACATTAATATCAAATATTTTACAAATAATTAATAATATAACATCTTGTGGAGAAATAATTCCAGCTGTTAAAAATACAAATCCTGTTTCTAAAAACTTTTTTGAAAACATTTTTTAACCTCCTTATAAATAAAAAAAGAATATCATAAGATATTCGCTATTATGATTATACCAGATTTTTACATATTTGTTTATAATTATGTTTATTATTCTCTAAAAATATGCTATATTGTTAGTAGTGAGTGATATTTATCATATCACTAGAGAAAGAGTTGTAGATATCTACGACACCAGCTCCATTAAAATAACAACTGATTCAGTAATGAATTGGTTTTTTTGTGTTTAACCTCCCGTAGTTAGCTTGGAAGTTCACTGATAAACAGTTATATAATAACGACGTTAGTATAAATTTATCTAGAAGTATTTTCTATATTATCTAATATATTTTTATTTTTAATTTCCATAATATCATCAAATATACTATACCATTTAATTTGTACACAGAATCTTTTTTTCTCATATTTCGGATTATAATTTAGATTTCTAGTCATCGGTTGACAAAATAAATTTCCAAAATGTACCCCAGTTGAGTAAATATTTTGTTTTGACATCAAGATATTCATAACATCATCACTAGAAATAAATAGAAAATCATTAACTGTACCATAAATAATACCATCTACTTTAATAGCTGAATTTTTACCTTGTAAAACAAATCTATTGATAGCTCTTCTTAAAACATATGGATTATTAATTTGTTCATTAATATAATCTATTTTATCTTGATGTTGTTCTTTATACTCATGTCCACTTATTCTGTTAATTCCTCTACCGTTTTGCGTTCCATCGGCATAATGATAACGTAAATATTCTATAACAGCTTCTCTAGATACATTTGAATCAATTAGAAAATGAATAAAGCTAGAAATTCCTTCGGCATGGACTGAATTATTAATACCTTTTTTGATACTAATTCTCTTAATAATACCATTTACAATTATCTCAATATCAAACTTTTTCTTTTCATAATCCTTTCTACAGTAAACCACATTGTCATTATCAAGATTTCCATAAAGATTAAGAAGTAAATCCTGAAAATTAGGTAATAAAGAAGAAAATTTCTTTCTATTTAAACTCCTAACAAATTCGTTTTCATTTTGATATCCATCAATTTCATAATTCATAATTACATTCCTCCCATAATTATGATAAACAGTAAATTAAATTTTTTCCTGAAAAGACCATATAAAATTCTAATTACTTACAATACCCATCTATAATTTCAATGTTATACAATTAATTTTTTTCAATCAAGACAAAAAAGATAATGGTTTATCGCAACCATTATCTAACTAATAAATAGCCTACATAGGAAAAGTATAATATCAACATAAATATTCCTCTAGTTTTAGTAATCTTTTGATCCTTTAAAACAAATCCATATACTAAGATACCTGCTATAACCATTACTATCATATCAATCAAAGAATTATAACTTATTGTTAATGGATTAACTATTGAAGAAAAGCCTAAAATCATAAGAATATTAAAGATATTAGAACCAATTACATTTCCAATAGCAATATCATCCTCACCTTTTTTAGCAGCTACGACACTAGTTACTAATTCTGGAAGTGATGTTCCAACAGCTACTACTGTAAGAGCAATAACACTATCACTTATACCAATTATTTTAGCAATAGCAGTAGCACTATTAACAACTAACTCCCCACCACCTACTATTGCAATTAGTCCTATGATAATAAATAGTATTTCCTTGAAAGTCACTTTTTCTCTAGAGTTTTCTTCTTTTTTCATATTACCTTTAGCATCACCTAGTAAAGAATACATATAAATTCCTAGAAAACAAACAAGTAATAAACCATTTACTCTATTAATCACTCCAACTTTACCACTTTCTATATAAGTACCTACACTTATTATAAATAAAGCAACATAAGATAGAAATAAGTAAACAAAATCTCTTGTAACTAGCTTTCTTTTACAATTTAAAGTAGCAAATAAACTAGTAGCACCAAGTACCAATAACATATTACAAATATTAGAACCTACTACATTACCAACTGATATAGCACTATTTTCTTTAAACGAAGCAATTAAACTAACAGCCAACTCCGGTGCACTAGTACCAAAAGCTACAATTGTTAAACCAATGATAAGACTAGGTATACCAAGAGCTTTAGCAACATTACTACATCCATCTACAAAAGCATCTGCTCCTTTAACTAATAAAACAAATCCTACAACTAATAATAAAATTTCTAAAAATATCATCTTCTACTCCTTTCTTTTCTGATATAAAAAGAGACTTAGTCTGCTTTCTATATCTTGCAAACAAGTCTCATTGTCTATAATAAAGCCAGATAAAAATCATGATGTTGACTTTATTACATGCTAGATTCTAACATGCCAACTACTCCCTTATTAACAGTATAAGTGTAACCTTTTAATAGGTATTAGTCAAGTGCTTCTTTATGAAGTTTCACCATCATATTGTAAACTAAACCTACTCCCAAGATAACAATTACAAAACTATATAATCCACCAATGATAGGAATTAACCTTATTAGTCTAGTAATTACTACACCAATTAATATTTGTAAATAAATATTATTTAATTTTAAGATTTTATTACCTATTAATCTACCAAAATAAACTGATGAAATAATACTTGATAGATAAATAATTATTCCATATAAGATTAAAGCTATAATAGCAAGTGGCATACAAACAGTACTAATCATTAATATTACAGAAATAACCGGTACTGCTATCAAGAAAAGAAAACCATTTCCAAAAGTTTTAAATACTTTATCTTTCTTAACTTCATCAAGTACCTTATAGCTAGCTGGTAATAGTAAATATATTGCTAAAGCTACTAAAAAGCTAGTTACTATTCCTAATAGAATACTACTAATTGATGGTATAACCTCATCCTTACTCTTTTCATCAACATGATATGTTTTTATCTCTTTAATGCTAGCATTAGTATTAGAATAATCTATATTATCATTATATTTTAAGGTACCATTTATCTTAGTATTATCAGATATTGTTAACTTACCACTATTTAGAGTGACATCACCACTTATTTCTTTAGAATCAATGATAACCTCACTAGCTGCTAAAAAGATATTTCCTTTAATGTCTGCTGATATTGTTATAGTATTACCTGCTACATATAAATCCCTTGCTATATTAGCACTACTATCAATTACTATTTGATTACCTGCAACAAATAAATCTCTAGTAACCATACCTTTAAAGTTAATACTATTACCAGCAAACATTCCATATTCAGAACTACCATTTATGTTTAGATTATTACCAGCCGTAAAATCAATTCCTTTAACCATATTATTAGTAGAAACATCATCACCGGCTGTAAACATACTATGATTTACTGTCTTAACAGTATTATTACTTATATTTAGATAGTTACTATCTTCAGCATAAACATTAGGTAAGATTAGAAAACTACTAATTATAAGTAAAATAAACAATTTCTTTATATTTTCCATATTCACCTCTCCTATTATAAGGATAGCATATTATTATTTAAAAATGAACATTTTTCTACTTCTTACCACTCCAAATTTCATACCAGTTTTTAATACTTTCTTTAGAGTCACCTGCTACTTCTTTTATTACTGACCAAGTAAGTCCGAAGTTCTTCTTTAAATTTTGAAAGTCTTCCTTAGCACTATCACAAATAGAACTATCTTTACTACAAATAGCTGATGTAATATTTAAATAGCTATTAACCACTTTATCTTTAACAGTAGTATATGCCCTACCTGTCTTACTACTAATTTCTTCTTTATAATTAGGAAAGTATTTTTCCACCTTTGAGTCTAGATAAAGCATTGCTTCTAGTACTTTTAATTTAGCTTCATTAGTTAATTCTTTAAAAGTATGTCCTTTAATAGTACCATCATAAAAGATAAAATCAACCAAAGTAACAAAGTTAGTTTTTAAACTACTAGTAGCACTATCATCCTTCAGCGTATTAACATAAGTTACTACTTCATCATCAATATTTGTATCAGTACTAGAACTATTTACTTGATTATTATTAGTATTTATAGTACTACTATTATCAGTAGATTGATAATCATTACTAGATTTACTTTTCTCTACTGTTTTTTCTTCTTCCTTAGCTTTATAATCAACTATTAAGTCTTCATCACTTACTTTAATATTAGTTAATCCATCTTTTTCTTTCTTATCTTTATTTTTATAAGTAAACTTAATCTTATCTTTTTCCTTATAGTCACCTTTATAATTAGTAATTAAATAATCTTTGTTTTTACTACTACCTAGTAAATATTTCTTTCCTACTGCTTCTACAGTAACAGTTACCTCATTACTTTTATTTTCATCTTTCTTAGAAATAATAAATAGAGTTGTTACTAAAACTAACAAACATATTAAAACGATAATAATTATATTTTTAATCTTTTCTTTATCCATATATCCTCACTTCTTGCCTGTATTATAACACAGGTTGCTAAAAAAGAATATTAAAAGTTTAAAATATTACATCACTTAAATCCATATAAAAAGAATCCTAAAGATTCCTTAATTTTACTAGAATATAAATACTTTCTATTAGACTAGCTACTTCTGCTATTATCAAGAAAGATCCAGCAAGAGTGGTTAAGGCTATTAATGAACTAAATGGATTAGTAATCAATACTACTCCTAGAATAATCATTAATATTTGAGTAATTAGTAATAAGAACCAATTACTACCTGCAATAGCACTTAGATTAATCGATAACTGCATCTTTATTAAATTACTAACTATTATCCATATACCTAAAATCACTGGAAAAACATTAATTAAATCCATTCTATAAAGATAGATAAGACTACCAGTTAATGTTGTTACTATTCCTGTTACCAAATCAAGACTAAATAGTCTTTCTTCATTAGGTAACATAAAGTAAGAGATAAAACTACTAATACCATTAACAATCATAATAGCAGCAAAAAATATAACTGCTACTTCTAGTGACTTCATAGGACTAACTAATAAGAATATTCCTAAAATAACTAACAAACTAGATATCAAAATAGAATACTTTTCAAAATTCTTTAAATAATTTCTAATCATTATAAACCTCCATATCATTAGTATACTACTTGAGATTTAATAATTAAATAGCTTAAAATGATTATTGTGTCAACTAATGTTTATTAATAGGCAGAAAATATTCTTCTATCTAAGAAATCACTATTTCGGTAAGGAATTAACACCTTAAAGCTGCCTGATGAATAAGGAGCTATTTGATATTCTTGAAAGAAAAGAATAATTCCTCTAGGAGTAAAAGCAAACACTTGATAATTATCTATAACTGGTTTAGTCCCTTCTAACAGCATATTTCTATCAACAATACGTTTATTGTTTAAAAGTTTACTTCTAGTTTCTTTTGATAAATAATTTAAAAGAAATGGATCTTTATCTATTAAATCAGCCATAGTAATAAGCTTATTATTAATAGTATCATAAGTAAAAGATATTATCCTATTATCAGGATGAGCTCCAAAGACAAAACTAGATATATAAAATACATAACTATCATAACTATTATATCTATAATACTCATAAGTAATAGTTAAATTACAGGGAAGTTCTATTTGATATTTTTCTTTAGCAAAGTCTAAAAAATTATCTACTTCATTTTCAATAAACGTAGTTAGTTTTTCTTTTAAATTCTCATATGGTACTTGGGGAAAAGCAATATTTATTTCATTTTTCAAAATAATCACCTATTAAAATATATGTTGTTTTTAATTTTATAGAATAATACTTTCTAGATTTTGAAATACTAATAATGGTGATTGACATGAAAATCCATCTAGGTTATGTAGCAAGTCCCTTATCTTTAGATAATATTACTTACTCTCATACTATGACTTATAAGACTTACTCTAGACTAACTTCTGAAGATAGTAATAGAAGGTTAAGAGAAATTATTAATAGAAATTTATATATCTTTGATAATGTTATTAACTATAATCATATAAATGAAGTATATTTCTATAGAATGTCTCCTAATATTATTCCTCTAGCTACTCATGATAAAGTTAATTTTGATTATTTATTACCTTTTAGTGAAAAGTTTAATGATATAGGAAAAAAGATAAAGAGGTATAGAATGCGAGTTGATACCCATTTAGATCAGTATTGTGTTTTAAATAGTGTTAATGAAAAAGTTGTAGAAATATCTATAAAACAAATTGAATACCATTATAATCTTTTTAAATTACTAGGGATAAATGGTAAAGCAATTATTCATGTTGGGAGTGGTAAGGATAACAAAGAAGAAAGTGTTAAAAGATTTATTACTAATTTTAAAAAGTTACCTGATTATTTAAAAGATATTATCATTTTAGAAAATGATGATAAACTATTTACTTTTGAAGATACTCTAGCTATTTGTGAAAAATTAAATATTCCTATGGTTTTAGATTATCATCATTATAAATGTAATAATAAAAAGAAATTAACAAGTAGTGATTTAAAAGATATTTTATCTACTTGGAAGGATACGAAGTTAAAAGCTAAGATACACTTTTCTTCTCCCAAAAGTAGAAAGGATAAGAGAAGTCATCATAATTATATTGATGAAAAAGAGTTTATTAAATTTCTTGATTTATTAAAAAAAGTTGATGAAGATGTTGATATTATGTTAGAGTGCAAAATGCGAGATATGGCTTTATTTAAGTTAGTAAGACAGTTAAAATGTCATAGTGAATATACATTTATTAATGAAACCACCTTTAAATTGTAAAAAAATGCTTGACTGGGGTTTATTAATGTGCTAAGATAGATTTGTCTTTCAAGGGAAAGCATGCGCTCGTAGCTCAGTTGGATAGAGCGTTTGGCTACGAACCAAAAGGTCAGGGGTTCGAATCCCTTCGAGCGCACCAGTTCGGGAAGTAGTTCAACTTGGTAGAGCACTTGGTTTGGGACCAAGCTGTTGCAGGTTCAAATCCTGTCTTCCCGACCAGTTAGAATTTTAAAAGTCTTGAGTTTCAAGACTTTTTTTGTTTATATATTCACTATCTCACTACTAACAACATAATCTAGATATTCTTTAGCATCTATATGCTTCTTTGGTCTTTCAAACTTTCTAAGTATAACTTTAGATAATTCCAAATCACTAATATTAAAAGTTTTTAAGTAAGAAATATAATTATTCATTTGAAATATTAATAACTCTTCTTTGCTAGTAAATTCATATATACCTTTATTTTCATAATCAGCATGTTCAAATAAATACCAGTTACCATTGTTTTTATATATTAAAAAAGAATGTGTTGGATAAACATTTTTATAATTTAGATTAACCATTTCAAAATATGTTTCCACATAATAATTATTCTTAGTAAACCAATCTCTTTCCAGTTCTGTTTGATCAAAACAATTACCTGTCATAGTATTTAAAATATCACTAGTATTCTCTAGAATATATTCTAAATACCAATCACCATCATTATTTAAATATACTTTACTACTCTTAGATAAATAGCCATAATTAATCTTATCCATAAACATTAATAACTCACTTGGTGTTTTAATTTTTTGGTATGCTTCTTTCACTTTATCTTATCTGCCTTTCTATCTCTTAAATATCTATCTAGATTAATATCTTGATAATGATTACCAAAAGAATCTAAATATCTATTGAAACTAGTATCATCTACCTCTACTACTCCATCTGTTAAAAGTTTATCTCTAAAACTTTCATCTAAATTCTCACTAGGCCAACTTGCTAAACCTACTAATTTTTTGTCACTAGACTTAGTAAACTGTGAAAAAGTCGGATCTATAAGTAATCTTTTCATATCATCATTATTATGATATTCAGCAAGTAATACTACATGATCAACTTGGACTAATTCATTTAAATCAATACTGTTTACCCAAACACCACTAAGCTTAGTCTTAATTTCATATTCTATTTGATTAGCTAAATACTTACAAAAACCATCTAGTGAATCAGTGTTTTCTAACAGTCTAGCTTTTTCTTCTTTCACTATTTTCACTATATCATTATATTTATCTTTATTACCTATATTTAATATAGAGTTATAAAATGATTCTAAATCCATACTAGTCACCTACTTTTCATAATTCCAAAGACCAAGTTTTCCCTTAACTTTTATAGGTTGGTCATACTTACATATATTTTCTAGTTTCCAAGCATAAGTCTCAACATGATTACTTCTTCCATAAACAAACGGATTAATATCATGTAATTTTTTGTTAAACTCTTCATCTACTAAAATACAATCTACTAATGTTGCTTCTCCAATAATTTCTCCTTTATAATAATTAAGATTATAAGAGCTAAATCTTTCAGCCATATCTTTTTCTAAAGTCATCCCAGCATGAATTAAAATCTTACCCCGATATTTAGTTTTCCAACTTCTAAATTCATACATCTTATAGCCATTGATAATTAAAGAAGCCCATGGCTCTTTTACTGTTAATACTTTCATAACTACCACCTCTACCTACATAATAGCACATATTAACTATATCCTAAAGAAAAAGATGAGACAACCTCATCTTAGTGAAAATTACAACAAGAGCCTTGATTGATATTACTTACTACATTCTCTTCACAACAAGAATATTCTGGACAATAAGTATGTTTATAAATGTGATGATTAATTATTCTGGTTCTAATAGGACAAACATGGGGAACTTGATGAATTATAGTTCTATTAACTTGTCTTTCTTGCATAGGTTCGATAATAGGACTTTGGGTAATTCCTTGCATATAACCACCCTGATTCATTCCCATACCATTAATATTAACATCAATATCCATATCTTGATCAATTATATTTCCATCCCCTACAATACTAGCAGATTGATTCATATCAAAATCTTGATTATTATATAACATTATATTTCCTCCTCTAATATAGAGTATGACATTACACCATTAAAGCATCTTTATTTTGCCTAATAAAAGTGCTATAATATGTCCTAATTAAAAAAGAGGGGATAACTATGTTAGAAGAAATTAAACAAATAAAAGATTTAGAAACTATCTTTAATATGTTAGATAATATTGATGACTTTAATCTATCCGAAGATGAATATGCAAAAGTTATTAACTATTTAGCAAGAAAATATATAGAAGTAGAAAAATATCTAACTGATAATTATCCTTTACTATATTTATTAGATAAAAAGATGAAAGAAAAGAATGCTCCCTTACAACTATATTTTAAATCTAAGATAATGTATAAAATAATGAAAAATAATCTATATCCTTACTTTGAAAAACTAGACAGTAACTTTGATTTTACTAATCTAGAATATAAAGGATCAGGTTCATCTAACTTTACTTTCTTTTTTGCAGATAAAGTATTAAAAATTGGTGATAAAAAAGCTACTTTTGACTTTCCTACTTTCTATCGTTTTAATGATTTAATTGTTCAAAAGAAATTCCCATTAGAAAAAAATAATTTATATATTGAGATAAGTCCTAAAGGAGAAGCTATTAAGCTGACTAAAGATGATATCACCGATATAAAGAAAGACTTGGAAAGAGCTAGTTTAGTAATTGGTGATAATAATTTTGAATCTAATTTCGCTTTGTTTACTAATGAGATGAATTACCAAGGATTTAAAGATGTAGATGGTAATCACAAAGTAATTGATATTACTCAAAGTAAAAGTTATCAAAAGAAAAAGATCAAATTAATTGATCTTGACTATATTTATCATAAAGATGATAAAAGGATTAGTATACCTAAACTTTAGAAAGGTAATTGCATATTATCTTTCTTAAAGCCTTTCATCATCTTTTTCATTTGTTCAAATTGAATAAGTAATTGATTTACTTCTTGAACAGATCTTCCACTACCTTTAGCTATTCTTGTCTTTCTACTAGCTTTAATAATTCTAGGATCACGTCTTTCTTCTTTAGTCATAGAAAGAATAATCGCTTCTACATGAGCAAGTTGCTTTTCAGGTATTTGGATATTAGAAAGTCCCATCTTTTTAGCACCTGGTATTAACTTGATTAAATTCTCAAGTGGTCCTAACTTCTTTATTTGTTTCATAGAAGTTAAAAAGTCCTCTAAATCAAACTTACCTTGTTGTAATCTTTTAGCTGCCTTAGTAGCTGCTTTCTCATCAATTGCTTCTTCTGCTTGTTCAACTAAAGAGATAATATCACCCATATCTAGAATTCTACCAGCCATTCTTTCTGGATCAAAACTAGATAGACCATCTAACTTTTCACTAGTACCAATAAACTTAATAGGAAGATTAGTTAAATGACGAACAGAAAGGGCAACTCCACCTCTAGTATCACCATCTAACTTAGTTAAGATAACACCAGTTAAGTTTAACTTCTCATTAAAACCATTAATTACATGAATAGCATCTTGTCCCATCATAGAGTCAAGTACTAATAAAGTCTCTTGTGGTTTAATAGCCTCTTCTACTTCCTTTAATTCTTCCATTAACTGTTCATCAATTTGTAAACGTCCAGCAGTATCAATTAAGACATAATCAAAACCATTTTCTTTAGCATAATTATAAGCTCTTTGACATAAAGAAACAGGATTAGTTATACCTTCTTCATATACTTCTATACTTAATTGTTTACCTATTTGTTTTAACTGATCAATGGCAGCTGGTCTATAAATATCACCCGCTACTAATAATGGTTTCTTCTTATATTTTTTTCTTAAATAATTAGCAAGCTTACCAATAGTAGTAGTTTTACCAGATCCTTGAAGACCAACCAACATCAAAGTAGCAGGATTACCTTCCATATTTAAAGGAGCTGCTTCTCCTCCTAATAATTCAGTTAATTCATCTTTTACTATTTTAACGAATAAGTCACCCGGTTTAATACTCCTTTTAACTTCTTCTCCTAAAGCTTTTTCTTTTACTCTAGTAGTAAATTCTTTTACTACTTTATAGTTAACATCAGCTTCCAATAAAGAAAGCCTGATTTCTCTCATCATCTCATCAATATTTTCTTCAGTTATCTTTCCATAACCTTTCGCTTTATGGAGAACTTCTTGTAAACGATCTCCTAGACTTTCAAACATATTTTCATCTCCACTTCCTTATCTATTATATCTAACTTTGACTTACTTTGTCTATTCATTTTGTTATTAAAAAAGATGTAAATTATTATATCATTTACACCAATTTTATCGTGTCCCAAGAGCCAATCAGTCTGCTCTTGGGACACTTATTTCATTTTGTTTGTTTTTCATCCTGATTTTCTAAAAGTTTTTTTCATCCGCCCCGACTGGACGTCGCCCATCAGAATCGGGTCTACTACCTCCCTTTTCTATTCCAATATGTATGGTGATTCTTTCGTTCCTGATCCTGATATCACCTTAATTGTGGATTTTAGATGTACGACTGGACGCACACCACAGTCGCCGTATACAATATTGCTGTTGACATATCCAGTATTATCGACATAGAATACACCGTTAGTATTAAACTTGGGCGTTATTGTCCACTGACTTTTGCTTGAGTTATACATCCAATCGTTATCTTTACAATCACTTACTGAACTATCATCCCATTTAGTTAGTTCTTTTGCTAAACAACTAGCTCTATTTGTTGTTGCTCCTCCACTTGTAGCATATCCATAATCACTTAGATACATTAATCCTACTTTTCCTGTCCATGATGTACCTCTTCCACTATATACTTTTGTTCCTCTTTCGTATTTATACCAATGTGAAGCTAGTCCGTTTGATGAGCTATTATATCTTTCTGTTCCTCCTAGGTACCACTTAGCAGTTACTATCATTGCTTTGGCTTTCTCGGTTAATCCCGTTGTTGTAAAATCACATGTCTTAGTTGCATTTTGGTAGCCTTTATAACAGTTACCTGCGCCTCTATTCCAATATAAGCTTCCTCCTGCAGTTTCACTTTCATGTCCTGGATTTAATAAATAATTTAGTCTTGCTTCTGCCCATTCATTCTTTCCATAATTATTTTCTGCTCCTGTTGTAGTATCTTTGTTATCCCATGAATAACTTCCTATTGATTCATTTCTTATTATCTTTAGTCTTTTTTCTACCTTTCCTGTTCCATCATCTGTATCAAAGACTCCTATTATTCGCCATAACTCATCATTAAATTTTACGTAGTTATTAGGGTCAGCTCCTATATAACGATAATCTGTTAGTGCTGTTGTTTGCTCTGTTGCTTCATGTGTGAATGTCCACATCTCTTTCTTTTGAGCATCTGTTGCACTATTATAATCTAGGTCTTCTGCATTTGCTTTAGCTGCTAATACTTCTGCTGCTGTTGGTTCTGGTATCTTATCACCTGTTTTACCATAAGCATTTATCTTTATACTAAATGCTAAGTTGCCTCCATCTCCTTGGGGATTATATGACTCATCTACATACATTCTAAGACGGTATTTTGTTGAGAAACTTGTAGATGTTGTTCCTTTAGCTAGACTCATCATATTAGTAGGTCTTCCTGTATATGTATTTTCTGTTGATTCAGTTTTATATACTTTAGGTGCCATTACCTCAGTTTCATTATTATTTTCATCTAGACTTGTTAAATATAGTTTTATATATTTACCATCTATCTTTTTAGTACCTGTTGTTACATCCTCTGCTGCTATTTCCCAGTTGATGTTTTCTGATCCTTTTATTGTACCTGATAAAGTAAAATCAAAGTATTCTCCTTCGGTTAATCTTACCTTTCCTGTTGCATCAGTTGTTGGTAGAGCATTATTCATACTTATTGTATTAGTTGACTCTGTATACTTCATCGTTATTGCACCTGTTGTAATAGTATTTTCCTTCTTACCTAGCCCAGTAAACTTAAAAGCTGCATAACTTATTCCTACTATCATTAGAACTAATATTAAGACAAGTCCAATTGTTAATAGTAATTGCCTCTTCTTTTCCATTTTCTTCTTTTACTCCTTCTATTTTATTTACACTAAATTATTAGTGATATTTTTCTGTAATTACAAATCTTAACTTGGTATTTCTAGTTCCTTAACTTTACCATAATCACTATAATCTACTTTTATAGTAAGATGCTCTACTACATTATAACTATAACTATGATAACTATCTAGTTGATAAATAATTTCTACTACATTTTTATTTTCATCTGTAGTTAAACTAATTAAATTAACTTGGTCATCTAAATCTACTTCCTTATTATCCATAATAGATAAAAGTGAGGTTGAACTTATCTCATATTGATAGATAGTATTACCATTTTCATAAGTAGTCTTTGCTTTCAAATGAGCAGTATCAAGTATCTTCTTTATGATAGAATAATCATTAAGTCTAGGATATAAATAAGGATTAACTGATACTTTATAACTATTGTTTTCTTTTTCTAAATAAATATCATTATAAGAGAAAAAGTTTTTAATACCATTATCACTAGTCATTAAGAAAGAACTTCTTCCCCCATTAGCTTCACCTGTAAAGATAGTTTTAATACTATTTCTTGTCTCTTCTCTTGTAAAGTGATAATTACCTTCTTCTAATTTTTTTAAATCATAATCAGCTTTTATACTAGTAGTAGATTGATTACTAGTATTAGTATTATTCTTCTTATTATTACTAAGATTAGTTCTAGCCATTAAAATTATAACCAGAAAGAAAACAAAATAGAAAAGAAAAAACAAGATGGCTCTTCCTCTTTCTGACTTTAATAAATTATTAACAACCTTCTTAGTATCTTTCTTTTCCATTTATCTTAATACTTTTCCTTTCAATTCTTCTTTCGATACCCCATTTAAAAAGTCTTTAGCAGCACATCTTCTCTTACCTTCTAGGGCAAGATCAGTAATTACTAATTCTTTTCCACCACAAACAACACTAAAACCATCATGATGAAAATCAACTATTGTACCATTTTCAGTATTTGTATAATACTTATCACCAAAACGAACATCATATACTTTTAATCTTTTACCATCAAGAGTCGTATAACAAGCTGGTACAGGATTTAATCCTCTTACTTGTCTATCTACCTCTTCACAAGTCTTATTAAAATCTATTTTTTCTTCTTCTCTTGAAATATTATAACCATAAGTTGCTTCTTCTTCTTTTTGTTTTAGAGGAACTATCTTTTTATCAATTAATAAGGGAATAGTAGCTTTTAATAAATCTTTAGCCATCTCACTTAATTTATATTGTAATGTACCTAAAGTATCATCATCTCTTATTTCCGTTTTAACTTGAGTTAAGATATCACCTTGATCCATCTTTTTAGACATATACATAATAGTAATACCAGTTTCTTTATAGCCATCAATTATAGCATGATGAATTGGTGCCCCTCCCCTTAGTTTTGGTAAAAGAGAAGCATGAACATTAATACAACCATACTTAGGATAATTAAGTATCTCTTCTGGTAATATTTGTCCATATGCACAAGTTACTATTAAGTCTGGTTTTAAATCTAAAATAGGTTGATACTCTTCTTTTATATGTCTTGGTTGAAAGACTTTTAAACCTAGCTCTTCACTAACAACTTTAACAGGAGGTGGAGTCATAATCTTCTTTCTGCCCACCATTTTATCAGGTTGAGTAACTACTCCTACTACTTCATAATTATCATTTAATAACTTAACTATAGGAACAGCAAACTCAGGGGTTCCCATAAATACTACTTTTAAACTCATCTAAACTCCTCCAATTCCATAATATCTAAATATAATAAATAGTGTACAACCTAAAGAGATAAATAGCAATCCTAACAGCGAAAGAATTGTAGCATAACCATAACTAACACTTCTCTTAGGAACTATTACTGGTACTTCCTTCTTTTCTACTACTTCTTCTTTTTCTTTCACTATAAACCTATTTTCTTTTATCTCTTTATAACTAGGAAAAGTTTTAACTGTAAAACTAAGTGGAAATAAAGGAGAATATCTTCTAATATGAGAATACTTACTATCAGTAATTCTAGCTATAGAAACAACTAAATCTTCATATTTTGACTTTTTAATTATTTCATCTATATCATCTAGACTATCTTTTCCTACATCTTTTCTAGAAATAAAAGCTATTTCAGGTAATAAATTACTAGCATCTAATAAATTCCACTGTTTAGAAAAAGCTGCTACTACTGTATCTTTTTCTTTATCAGTCATGTTTAAATGTTTTGCTAAAAGTAACAAGTTATTTCTACAAGCATCCATATCTTTACGATAATAAGCTTCATAATCATAACTAGCATTATCTTTATAATATTTAGAAGTAGCTACTAAATTACAAAAATACTGAGGACTTCTAAAAGCATAATAATAAGCCATCGCTGGTGAATCTGTTATAGAAATAGATGTAATACCATCAAGTAAATATTTAGGTATCATATCATTATACTTATGATTTTTAAAGATATAGTAAAGTTTTTTCATATAAAATACAGGATAAGAATAATCTTTAGCATCAATTCCCTTTTCTTCTACTAATTCTTTAAAAGCACTTGGAAAACTATGAAACATATAACCATTAACTATATATTCTTCATATAGATATGATAAGATTTTTCTTTTATTATCACTAGATGTTTTATCAGTTAAATTAAGTTTTAATCTTATTAATTCTCCTAATAATTCATTAGACCATAAAACTAATTCTTTATGATCATTATAGCTATAAACCATTTTTTTTAACTCGTCCATACAATATAAAAAATTATTGGTATCTTTTATAACAATACAATATTTTATTAAAAAGTCCATTACTATCATTAGGGAGTACTGATTATAGCCATACTTTTCTCCATTAGGGGAAAAGACTGATACTTTATTAATAGTTTTAGAAGATTCTAATGTATCATGAAGAAGATTTAACACTTCAGGCATCTTAAATATTTCTAAAGGCATGATATCAACCCCAATCTTATCTAAATTATACAAGAAAAAGACATCTTTTACAAGTGTCTTTAAATTTTAAATTACATAAAAGTTGGTGGAGTATTTCCATTATTATCACCAGGCATTACCTCTGGAATTGGACTTATTGTATCAGTTGCAGGCATTGGACTAATAGGTTGATTATTAGTACTAACACCAAAATTAATAACATTTGACGGTTGTGAAACTACTTGATTATTAGGTGTTTGTTCAATATTAGTATTTTGGACAGTTACAGGGGTTGGACTAGTGGCTTCAACAACTGGTTGAATAGTTTCTGGCATAACAATCGGTGAAGTACTACTATCCAGTTTGTTATCAACTCCACCCATATTTTGTGGAGTTATAAAACTTGGTTTAATTTCTTCAACAACTGGTTGAGTAGTTTCTGACATAACAATTGGTTGATTATTAACCTCTTTTATACCTTGTTGAGTTATAAAAGATTGTTTAGTCTCTTCTACTACTGGCTGTGTTTGTACACTAACACTAGGAGTATGAGAAATATTTATATTACCATTCCAAATACTAACAACATCACAGTTACCACTCTTAGGCATAGGATCAGGCATCTTTAATTTAACAATAAGTGGTATTTTAAAAGCACTACCAAATCCAAGACAAGTACCAGATTGCAATGTCTTTTGTTTTTCAACAACATCATCAGAAATATTTGGTACCATTTTTCTAATATAGTCAACATCAACGGGATGGTTCATCTTAAATATTAAGAAGTTAGAACATTGAGAAATAACTGTATCAGATAATTCTACTGGTCTTTGGGAAATAAGTCCTAGAATTAATCCATACTTTCTTCCTTCCTTAGCAATACGTTCAAATATATTATAACCTATTAAGAATCTATCTGTATCATTTTGAATATATCTATGAGCTTCTTCAACAAGAATATGGAAAGGAATACTTGCTCTATTCTTTAATCCTTTAGTAAATTCAAATAATAGTCTTGAATAAACTTTAGTTATTACTTTAGCAAAATCATCATCTACATCATCTAAATTAATATTTATAATTTGATATTTTGTACCATTAGAAATTATTAAGTTAGATAAATAAGTTTCTAGATTTTCATATCTACCACTAGGGCTAGAGAAATACTTAGCATTATTAGAAGTTATTAAAGAGTGAAGTCTAACTCTAAGAGTTACTGAATCACCATAAGTTTTCTCATTACGAAGCCATCCTTCACTAATTAATGTAAAGTTTAAGGCTTTCTCTAAATCTTCTAATGTATAATAGCACTCCTTAGGTGGTTCATAGTCATCAAACTCTTCATGAATAAAGCTTGATACATATTCAGTTAATAAAACACTTTCAGAGAATTGTCCATGTGAATCAATTAAGAAACACTCTCTAAACTTTCTAACATAACCAATACCTTGAACAGGTGACTCTAAATTAAATTCTGGTGTAGAACAACTAGCAAGTATTGAGAATACTTCATTTCTTTTATGAGGAGACGTTTCATTACTATATAGTATAGTCATAATAGCTTTAGCAATTAAATGGTTTTTATATCTATTAGCATCCCCACCTTGGGCAAAGATTCTAGCTAGTTTTAGCATTCTTTCAATGATTGGTAATTGTGAATGATTTGAAGCTTGCAAAAGTAAAGCTATATCAGTCTCATTAAGTAAGAATATTGGAAGTCTTAATGGTTCACCTATTCCATCAGTTTCATTAGTAGTAATAAATCTATAATGATAATTACCATCTATTCTATTTAAATCTTTAAAAGCATTATAATACTCTCCTGAAGCATCAAAGATTAAGATATTAGATTTATAAGGAAATAATCTTTTATCCATAAACATATTTTGCATAATCCTAGAGATACCACAACTCTTACCACTACCACTATTACCAAATATAGCAAAGTGATTACTAAAGAAGTTATTAACATCTAAGTATACTGGATGGTCATTATAAAATGGACTAACTCCTAGTAACATATATCCTGGTTCATCACGACCTACTATCATTGGTATTTCACTTTGTTCAATCACTCTAATACTAGCATCAATCTTAGGTTTTCTTAAAACACCGCCTACTAGTTTACCATTTACTATCTCCCCTAAAAAACGTACCTTTACAATATCATCTTGTAAATCATCTACTTCTGCTAATATTTTTTTATTTTCATCTTCAATAACAAGATGCAGATTCATCAAATTCATAGCAAGGTGTTCTTTATCTTTTAATTTAATTTGTGCACCTTGATCACCTATATAAATAATTCTATCAAACATATAATAAGCCAACTCCTATCTTGTAATAATTGTATCACAAAAACATTTAAATACAAAGAAAAAGAGAAAATATTTTTCCCTTAATTAAGCAATAACAACAGTTCCTTTACCACCCAACTTATCTTCTAACCATGCCTTAGTAGTAGCATCTTTAGTTATTATGTTTATAGTAGATGGAGTAGTGTTAAACATACCATCATAACTAGTTACTTTATCAAATGTAGCTTTTCTAAAATCTAGATTTGTTAAGCTGCTACAGCTAGCAAACATATAACCTATACTTGTTACTTGCGATGTATCAAACTTACTTATATCTAGACTTGTTAAACTGCTACATTCATAAAACATATGACTCATATCTTTTACTTTTGATATATCAAAATTACTTAAATCTAGACTGGTTAATCCGCTACATGAAGAAAACATACTAGCCATATTTGTTACTTGTGATGTATCAAACTTACTTACATCTAGACTTGTTAAATTCCTACATCCAGAAAACATTCCACTCATATCAGTTACTTGTGATGTATCAAAATTACTTAAATCTAAACTAGTTAAACTGCTATATCCAGAAAACATACTCTTCATATTTGTTACTTTTGATGTATTAAAATTACTTACATCTAGACTTGTTAAACCTCTGCAATTACCAAACATATGACTCATATTTGTTACTTTTGATGTATCAAACTTACTTAAATCTAAGTTTGTTAAACTGCTACAGTCAGAAAACATAACACTCATACCTGTTACGTTTGAGGTATTAAAGTTACTTAAATCTAAACTAGTTAAACTGCTACAGTAAGAAAACATACTATCCATAGTTGTTACCTTTGATGTATCAAAACTACTTACATCTAGACTGGTTAATCTGCTACATGAAAAAAACATAGAATTCATCATTGTTACTTTTGAGGTATCGAATTTACTTAAATCTAGGCCTGTTAAATTGTTACATTCATAAAACATATGACTCATGTTTGTTACTTCTGATGTATCAAACTTACTTACATCTAGACTTGTCAATTTACTACAATAATTAAACATTTGACTCATATCAGTTACTTGTGATGTATCAAAGTTACTTAAATCTAGACTTGTTAAACCACTGCATCCAGAAAACATATTCTCCATATCTGTTACTTGTGATGTATCAAAATTACTTACATCTAGACTTGTTAATCTGCACCTATAAAACACATAGCTCATATTTGTTACGTTTGAGGTGTTGAAATTACTTACATCTAAACTCGTCAATTTGTAACAATAATAAAACATACCACTCATATTTGTTACGTTTGATGTATCAAGTAAATTTACATTTTCTATCTCGTTTAATTTATAAAAGCTGCGAAATAGGCCCTCACTATTATAATTAGCTATCACTCCACCATTACCTTGTATATACAAAGTATTGGTTGTTGTATCATCCGTATTTGGTACTAGTCTTGCCATTACTGTTTTATTCTTAGCAGATGATATATCCCAGGACTCACTTTCTCCCTCTATTTTATTAATTGAATCTTGAAATACTATCTTTGTTACTGTATCTTGTTTTCTGTTCCAAAGACTACCAAAATAATCATTACTAGCCATCATTCTAGTATTTTGACTACCTACTATATTTAGTTTGGCTTTAAATACTTTATTTTCTTCTGATTGAGGTATATCATTTGCAAACCACAACCTCATCTTATAATTAATTGTTTGATTCTTTTTAATAATACCTTTATCTATTGCTTGGTCTCCTTCTAAAGCTTTAGCAGGTAAAACACTACTATCTTTTTCTAGATTATAATGGACATAACTTTGTCCTACTCTTATATCACCATTATCCAAGGGTTGATCTTCTAAATAGATAGTATATGCTGAATCTATTACGCCATTATTTTTAAGAGCAAAGGTAAAATAATTATCTTGTTTTAC
>FR901077.1 GCA_000438295.1 Clostridium sp. CAG:451 | reverse complement strand
TAATTATGAAGTAACAAAATGGACAAGAAGAAAACAATGTAATTATCTATTTAGATTGGCAGGAAGTGGATATGATCAAGTGAGAGCATGGAAGAATTAAAAGAAATAGTAGGAAACTATAAGGAAGGACTGATATTAATGAGTGAACTGGAAAAACTAAAATTAAATGATGAATTTAATGCTTATTATGATTATGAAGTAGTTATAAGAAAAGAGAAAAACTGGCTATAGCAAAAATAATGATTCAAGAAAAAGAATCCTTAGATAAGATAATGAAGTATACTGGTCTAAGTAAAAAAGAACTTACTATGTTATTATAAGTACTATTCAAAAAGGAACTAGTTTAATTACTAGCTCCTTTAATATTAACTATTAGATGTACTACTTGATTTAGCATTTTCCATTAACTTATTCATATATTCATCATAATCTTTCTTTAAAGAATCATCCTTAAATTCAAGACCAGCTTTTTTTCTAACTTCAATTAAAGTTTCATAACGAAGAGATGCATCAGCATTAAGTTTCTCATCCTTCAATTTATCTAGAATGTCATCCTTTGATTTCTTTAAAGAAGCCTTTTTCTTTTGATCAACTTTTAAAATAATATGATATCCATAAGTTGATTTAACTGGTTCAGTTGTATATTTTCCTTTTTCAAGTTTGATAGAGGCATTTAAGAATGCTTCATCCATACCACTATCTTTATTGAAATAGTCAATTAAACCACCATCGGTTTTACTACCAGTATCGTCACTATACTTCTTAGCAAGTTTAGCAAAATCTGCTCCATCGTCTAATTTCTTAATTAACTTTTCAGCCTTTTCTTTAGCTTTCTTTTCAGCATCTTCTTTTTCCTCAGTAGACATATCATCAGTAGTCTTTGGTTTAATTAAGATATGTCTTACCTTCATATCACCGATAACTTCTTCATCATAATATTTTTGTATTTCATCATCTTTGATATTATCTTTGATATAATCTTCAACAGCTAAATTTCTCTTGTATTCTAAAGAAATCATATTGCGAAGTTCATCAATACTTTCTACACCTAAATACTGTTTAACAGCTGCTAAGAAAGTTTCATCATTGTCACCATATTGTGATTTCATTTGGCTTATTTGATTATCTACATACTTAGTTTCATCATCAGTTGTTTTATATTTTTTATCGAAAATATTATGATCAATCATATCAATTAAGACACTAATACCATATTTATCTCTTAAATCTTCATATAAAGTTTCTGCTTTAATTTTTCCACCCTTATATTTAACAATAGTAGAATTCTTTTCAAGCTCAGCTTTCTTTCCACAACCTGTAACTAATACACAAACTAAAACTATAAGTAATAGAAATGCTATACCTTTTTTCTTTTGCACGTTATTTCCCTCCTTCATGCTATCTACATGCAATATAATGATAACAAACCTTTAAGAAATAAGCAAGGAGTGACGTAAAACTTCTCAAAAATAAATTGACAGGTAACTACTTTAAAAGTATTATTAATTTAGAAAAGGTGAGGAGTATTATGATAAAACTAAGAAACTTTAATTTAGAAAAAATCGATAAGATAAAACACTATAGTCTTCTAATGAAACTTAATAGAGATAAAAATATCAATAAATATATTTCTCATAACTTTATCTCTTTCCTTGATAAACATGAAGCAAAATCTGATGATAAAATGGAAATAGGTAAAGCATATGTAGTAAATAAAGATAAGAAAAATATTGGTGTAGTTGGAACTTTAGATATGTCTAGTACTGGAGTAGTAGAAGTATGGTATAGCATTGATAAAGACTTAAGAGGAAAAGGTTATGGTGAAAAAGTATTAGCTCAAGTAACCCCTTATTTAATAGAAAACATTAAAGGACTAAATGATATAGAATTAAAAATAGATAAAAATAATAAAGCTAGTAAAAAAGTAGCTGAGAGAAATGGTTATATCCTAGATGATGAGAATAAAGAGTTAGGGATAGATATCTACCATTATTTTGGAAAACACTAAAAAACATCCTTCAAACAATCACACATTTAAAAAAATACCATAAAATAATGTGAACACTAGAAAAAAAGGAGGATTAATTTATGGGTAATTGCAATTCATCAAGTGCTATTGTTTTAGTACTATTTATCTTACTAGTAATCATTATAGGTGCCTATATTTAATTTAAAAGGGAGGTGTTAAAATGTCTTGTTCAAATAATCAACCAGTAACAACTTCTTGTGGATGTTCTAAACCTAGAAATAGTTTTGTTATAATTATAGTTTTATATATCTTATTAGCTATTATTTTAGGAAGTGTTTGTACTTGGTAGTTAAACCTTAGAGCTTTGTTTCTAAGGCTTTTTTCTTAAAATAAGTATATAAATAAAAGAAAATGTAAAAACTAAGTATGGTGATTATTATGTATTATTATTTATCATACTTTTTTATCTTTTCAGTGATTGGTTATATTTATGAAAATATTCTTCATTTAATTATTCATCATCACTTAACTGATAATCCGTTTGTAGGACCTTGGATGCCAGTATATGGTTTTGGGATAATTGTAATGTTATTAATTGAAAAGTTTGCTTTTACTAAATTTAGAATTTCTAAATGGGGAAAGGTTTTAATAACATTACTATTAAATTTTTTTATTTTAACTATTCTTGAGTTAATCGGTGGTCACTTAGTAGAATTTTTTCTTCATAAATCTTATTGGGACTATAGTGACCTTAGATTCAATTATGGGAAATATATAGCAGTTGAAGTATCACTCGGTTGGGTAGTAGCTAGTTATATATTTTTATTTATAGCAAGAAAGTACTTAGATAGGATAATACCTAAGGTACCTAGATTTTTAACTAATATGTTTATCATAGTTTTCTTAATAGATTTTATTTATTCTTTCTTTATAAAATAATTAGTACGAGATATCTTAAAAGAATAATTATTTAATTAAAAACTATTTTCAAAATTAATTAAATATATTATAAGTTAGATGTGTGTATAAAAATAATGAGCTTATGGTTAGGAAAAAATAGTATAATTTAATTAGCAAAAAGGAGGAGAAGTTATTATGAAAAATTTACAAATTAGAAATTCTACAGCTGAATTTTTAATATTTACAAAGCAAAATAAAGAAAAGACTATTGAGGTTATAGTTGATGATGAATCTGTATGGTTAAGTCAAAAATTAATGGCTGAACTATTTGGAACTACTAGAAATAATATTACTATGCACTTAAAAGAGATTTTTAATAAAGAATTGAATGAAAACGCAGTATGTAAGTATTTCTTACATACTGCTGAAGATGGTAAAAACTATAATACAAAGTATTATAATCTAGATGTTATTATTGCTGTTGGTTTTAAAGTTAATAGTCAAAGAGCAATAGACTTTAGATTATGGGCTATTAATGTATTAAAACAATATTCTGTTAAGGGTTATGTACTAGATAAAGAGAGACTTAAAAATGGTTCTTTTCTAGATGAAAACTATTTTGATGAATTATTACAAGAAATTAGAGAAATAAGAATTAGTGAGAGAAACTTTTATCAGAAAATTACTGACATATATTCTACTAGTTTAGACTATAATTCTAAGTCGCCATTAACACAAGAGTTTTTTAAAACGGTTCAAAATAAGATGCATTATGCAACTCATGGGAATACAGCAGCTGAGGTTATTGTGGAGCGAGCAAATCATGAGAAAGAGCATATGGGCTTAACGAATTGGAAGAACTCACCAAATGGTAAAATAATGGTAAGTGATGTTGTTATTGCTAAAAATTACTTAACAAAGAATGAACTTAAATCACTAGAAAGAATAGTTACAATGTATTTAGATTATGCTGAAGATCAAGCAGAAAGACATATTCCTATGACCATGGAAGATTGGAAAAATAGACTTGATATATTTCTACAATTTAACGAGCGAGATATATTAGATAATCCAGGAAAAGTTTCTCATAAAGTTGCTGAAGGTTTTGCACTATCAGAATTTGAAAAATATAGGGTAGTTCAAGATAGACTATTTGAATCTGATTTTGATAAATTTTTATTGGATATGAGAAAAGAAGATTGTATCAAATAAAGATGTCAAAAACATAATATATTATAAATTAGATGTGATAAGAAATTGTTTTTATTCTCACTAATATAAGGTATTATAAAAAGGAGCTTTATATATACTCCTTTTCATTAACCAACTAACTTATGATAAACGTCTTCTACCTTAGAACAATCAGAAGCTAGTGGGAATTTATCATTTTTATATCTTGGAATAACATGAATATGAAAGTGTTTTACTTCTTGACCATAATCATTATTCTGAGAAATAGTTAATCCATCAATATTTAACTTATCACTTAAGATAGGTTTTAATTTTTCTCTAATAATATTTAACATATAAATTAAAGTATCGTCATCCATTTCATAAAGATTAGCTTTATGCTCCTTTGGAATAACTAGTAAATGACCATCATTATTAGGATTAATATCTAAGAAAACTTTAACATTATCATCTTCATATACGGTATAAGATGGAATACTACCATCAATAATTTTACAAAATAAACAATCACTCATAAAAAATCCTCCTAAAAACATTGTACTTTTTTTAGCTAATTTTGGCAATATATTATGCAAAATATAAAAATAATGCTATAATAAAAACGCCAAGAAAGAAAGGTGATATTAGTGTTAAATATAGAAAATTTAGTAGTAGATGTTAAGGAAAGTGGAAAGAAAGTATTAAAAGACTTCTCACTTAATATAAAAGAAGGGGAAATACATGCGATAATGGGTCCTAATGGAGTAGGAAAAAGTACCCTTGCTAAAGTAATTATGGGAGATAAGAAATATCTTGTTAAGTCTGGTAGTATCAAATTTAATAATGAAGAAATGTTAGATAAAGAAACAGACTATATAGCAAGATGTGGTATCTATTATGTAATGCAAGATCCTAAGACTATAATAGGAGTTACTAATAGAGAAGTATTAAGAACAGCTCTTACTGAAAGAACAGGGGAAAGACTTAATCTTTATACCTTTATTAAAGACTTAAATAGAGAAACCGAAGAATTAAAAATGGATAAAGAAATGATTCATCGTTATGTAAATCAAGGATTTTCTGGTGGAGAAAAGAAGAAAAATGAAGTCTTACAGTTAAAGATACTTAAACCAAAACTTATTCTTTTAGATGAGTTAGATAGTGGATTAGATGTTGATAGTTTAAAAATAGTGTGCGAAAGTATTAACAAATATAAAGAAGAAAATCCTGATACAGCTATTTTAATAATAACTCACTATAGTAGAATATTATCACTAATTCATCCTGATTATGTTCATGAGATGATAGATGGAAAGATAGTTAAGACAGGACCATTTGAGTTTGCTAAAGAAATAGAAAGTAATGGTTATCTTAGGGAAAATGAAATGAGTGATAATGATGCTAGAGAATAAAATATTATTAGATGATGAAAAGTATAGAGAAGTAGATAAAGATAGTAGTTATGTATTTTTAGAAGATGATGTTATTTATCTAAATATAAAAGATAATGTTACTTGTAAATTACTAGTAAAAGCTAAAGTAAACTGTTATATCTTTGTTAAAGACTTATCCTCTAAGATAGAAATTCATCTGATGAATGAAGGAGAAATTAATCTCTTCTTAACAACTATTACTTCTAAAAAAATATTAAATAACATAGTAGTTTATCATGAAGATGAAAATACTAAGAGTAATGTTATTTGTCATGGAGTAAGCTATAAAGAAGGAGATTTAACCTTTAATATTGATGGGGTAGTACCTAAAGGATTAAAGAACTGTATTTGTAATCAAGATAGTATGATTCATCCATTTGCTATGGCAAAAGGAGAGATAAATCCTAATCTTTATATAGATGAATTTGATGTAGTTGCTAATCATTCAGCTTATATTGGACCATTTCCTAGTGATATTATCTTCTACTTAAAAACTAAAGGGATAGGTTCAAGAGAAAGTAGGCGACTACTATTAGAGTCCTTTTTACTAAACGATGCAAAAGATGATAACTATATTAAACTAATAAATGATAATATCTTAAAAATAATAAGTTAGGAGGTGTTTTTTCATGAATAGAGAAGATTTTCCCATTTTATCAACTGGTTTAATCTATTTTGATAATGGAGCAACTACTCTAAAGCCTAAAAGTGTAGTTGAAAAAATGACTGATTATTATTACAATTATCCGGCTAATATTCATAGAGGAGATTATAAAATAAGTCTAAAAGCTAGTGATGAGTATGAAAAAGTTAGAACTAAAGTAAAGAACTTTATAAATGCTTCTAGTGAAGATGAGATAGTCTTTACTGAAGGAGCAACCGATTCTCTAAATAGAGTAGTATTTGGTTTTATGGAAGACTATTTAACTAGTGGTGATGAAGTAATCATTAGTAAAGCAGAGCATGCATCAGCTGTTCTTCCCTGGCTTATCTTAGCAAGAGGAAAAAATATAAAAGTAGTGTTTGTTCCTTTAGAAGAAAATCATGAACTTTCTTATACTACCTTAGAGAAATATATAACAGCTAAGACTAAAGTAATATCTCTTGCTGCTGTAACTAATGTTATCGGTGATGTTAGAGATATCAATAAGATAGGTAAGTTATGTCATGATAGAGATATTTTATTTGTGGTAGATGGAGCTCAAAGTGTACCTCACCAAAAAACAGATGTAGTAAAAGATAATATTGATTTCTTAACATTTTCTGCTCATAAGATGTTAGGACCAACAGGAGTAGGAGTTTTATATGCTAAGAAAGAATATTTAGAAGCAATGCGACCTATCGAATATGGTGGAGGAATGAACCAGTCCTTTGATAGTGATGGTAATATGGAGTTTAAAACAGTTCCAACAAGACTAGAAGCTGGTACACCACCAATTGCTGAAGTAATAGGACTTGGAGCAGCTATTGATTATCTTACTAAAATAGGAATGGATAATATAGAAAAATATGAAAGAGAACTAAAAGAATATCTTATTAAAAGATTGCAAGAAATAGATAAAGTTATTCTTTATAATACTACTAGTAAAGGGGGAATAACTGCTTTTAATCTAGAAGGAATATTTAGTCAAGATACAGCCTTATATCTTGATCATTATAATATTTGTGTAAGAGCAGGTAACCACTGTGCTAAAGTATTAAAAGAAGAGATTAATATTAAAAATACTTGCCGTATTAGTTTATACTTTTATAATACCAAAGAAGAAATAGATAAACTAATAGATGCTTTAAAAAATAGTGAAGATTTATATAAAATAGTATTGTAGGTGAAGAATATGGAAATAGATCAAGAATTAAGAAGAGAAATGATTGTAGAAAATTATGAACATCCTTTTCATAAGGGATTAAAAAAAGAAGAAGGCTATGTTAAAGCAAATACTAATAACGAAAGTTGTATTGATAATATTGATATAGAATTAAAACTAGAAGATGGAAAGGTAGTTGATGCTAACTTTGCTGGAGAAGCATGTGCTATTTCAACATCAGCTACTTCTCTTTTCTTACAAAAAATAGTTGGTAAAAGTATAGAAGAAGTAAAAAATATCTTAGAAAATTATCAAAAGATGATAAATGAAGAAGACTATGATAAAGGCTTACTTGAAGAATTAACTATTTATGATAGTGTTGCTTTACAACCTAATAGAAAAAAATGTGCCTTATTGCCAAAAGTTACTATCGAGAAAATTTTAGCAAAGTTATAGAAAGGTGGTGCTAGTATTGGAAATCAAAGGATTAAATAAAGAAAACATCATTAGTATTTCTAATCATAAAGGGGAAGATAGTTGGGTAAAAGACTATAGATTGGAAGCATATAAACAATTTGAAAGTATGAGTGATAAACTACCATTTGGACCGGATTTTAAGCTTGATTTTAATAAGATAACTTATTATAAATCTCAAGATGATACTCTAAGAAATGATTGGAATCAAGTGTTAAAACCAGTTAAAGAAGAACTAGAAAACTTAGGGGTACTTGAGAGTGAACAGCATATGGGTGGTATGGGTGTTCAATATGAAAGTGAAGTTATTTATCATAAGATGTTAGATGAGTTAGAGTCTAAACATATTATCTTTACCTCTATTGAAGATGCCTTAAAGAATCATAAAGATATAGCTTTAAAATACTTTGGTAAGATAGTATCTTTTAAAGAGAATAAGTATGCTGCTTTAAATAGTAGTGTTTTCTCAGGTGGAAGCTTCATCTATATTCCTCCTCATACTAAACTAGATAGACCACTTCAAAGCTATTTTAGAATAAATAGTAAAAATATGGGACAATTTGAACGAACCTTAATTATTGTAGATGATGATAGTGAACTACATTATATAGAAGGATGTACCGCTCCTACTTATAGTGAAGACTCTCTTCATGCAGCTGTTGTAGAAATTTATGTGGGGAAGAATAGTAAGTGCCGTTATACTACAATCCAAAACTGGGCTCCTAATGTTTATAACTTAGTTACTAAAAGAGCATTAGTTGATACTAATGGAACAATGGAATGGATTGATGGTAATATTGGTAGTAAACTTACCATGAAATATCCTTGTTGTATCTTAAAAGGAGATAATAGTAGAGGAACTTGTGTAACTATTTCTTTAGCAAGTTCTAATCAAGACCAAGATACAGGAGCTAGAATGATTCATCTAGGAAATAATACTAAAAGTAATATTATTTCTAAGAGTATAGCAAGAAATGGTGGTAATGCTACTTATAGAGGTAAAGTAAGAATAGATAGTAAGGCAAAAGATGCCGAAGCCATGGTTAAATGCGATACCTTAATACTAGATGCTAAAAGTAAAAGTGATACTATTCCTACTAATATCGTAGAAAATACAACCTCTAGCTTAGAGCATGAAGCAACAGTATCAAAGATAAGTGATGATAATTTATTCTATTTAATGAGTAAAGGAATACCTAAAGAAAAGTGTGAAGAACTAATAGTTTTAGGCTTTCTAGAAGAGTTTAGAGAAGAATTACCAATGGAGTATGCTGTTGAATTAAATCAGTTAATAAAAAGGAATCTTTAGAAAATTTTTTTCTAAGATGCCTTTTTTGTATTTTCGGCCTAAAACTACCCCTAGATTTTGCAAATTCAGGGGTCGAATTTAACAAAACATACCAAAATGGAAAGGGGAATTTGCAAAATTGCCTGTTTGCAATTGGCATATTCATTGTGTTAGAGTAGCTACTTGAAAGGAGGAGTCCCATGCTTAATGAAATAATTCTAGTAGGAAGACTAACTAACAATATTGTTGTAAATACTACTGATAAGGGCAAAAAGATTGGTAATTTAACTCTAGCTGTTCCAAGAAGTTTTAAAAATATGGACGGACTATATGAAACAGACTTTATCCCTTGTCTTCTTTGGGAAGAGAAAGCAACTCTTGCTAAAGATTATTGTCATACTGGCGATATAGTAGGAATTAAAGGTAGATTACAATCAAGAATTGTTGAAACCGAACAGGGTAAAAGAAATCAGTTAGAAGTAGTCGCTGAAAGATTAACATTCCTAACAAGTAAAAAAGTAAGCGATGTCAAAAAAACTGATATTTAATTGAAAATATCCTTAAATCACAACAAAGTTAATTATTTGTAAACTTATATAGAAAAAATGACTAACCTAGTATATAATATATATCCGAGGTGGTAAAAATGCTATTGGCAAAGAGAATTAAAGAGTTAAGAAAGGAAAAAAACTTAACGCAAGAAGATTTAGGAAAATTAATTAATGTAACAAAGGTAAGTATTTGTTGTTATGAAAATGGAACAAGAATACCAACCTTAGAAACAATGGTAGCCCTAGCAGATATTTTTGAAGTGAGTTTAGATAATTTACTGGGAAGAGAAATAGAAGTAGTAGCCAAGAAAAGAAGAACAAGAATGTCTAAAGAAGAAGTAGAGTTTATTAAAGAAATAAGAAAAACAGAAAGAGTATTTCATTTATTAACAACTAATCCTAAAAGATGTGCTTCTTTAATTAATAAAAAGTTAAGCTGAAAGACTAGTATTTCTTTCTCTTTTTTTTTATAATTAGGATGGTGATAATAGTGATAAAAGAAATAATTGAAAAGAAAAAAAATAAGGAAGAATTAACTAAAGAAGAATTAAAGGTAATGTTTAATGGTTATCTTAATGATGAAGTAAAAGACTATCAGATGAGTGCTTTACTAATGGCCATCTGTTTAAATGATATGACTGATAAAGAAACTGTAATGTTAACAGATATCTTTCTAAATAGTGGAGAAAGACTAGATCTATCTTTTATGGATGGTGTAAAGGTAGATAAACATTCAACTGGAGGAGTAGGAGATAAGACTACTTTAATAATAGGACCAATAGTAGCAAGCTGTAATGTACCTTTTATAAAGATGAGTGGAAGAGGTTTAGGATTCACAGGTGGTACTGTTGACAAATTAGAAAGTATTAAAGGGTTTAAAGTTGATCTATCAGAGGAAGAAATAGAAAACCAAGCAAAAGCTATTAATATTGTCGTAACATCACAGACTAAAGATTTAACACCACTTGATAAGAAAGTATATGCTCTAAGAGATGCTACTTCAACAACTGAAAGTATCCCATTAATTGCTAGTAGTATTATGAGTAAGAAAATAGCTGGGGGAGCTGATAAGATAGTTATTGATATAAAAGTAGGAGAAGGAGCTTTATTAAAAGATAGAGAAGAAGCTAAACGTCTTGGTAAGTTATTAATAGAAATAGGTAAAAGTTATGATAGAGAAGTAGTAACTATTTATTCTGATATGAATACACCTCTTGGTAAAGCGATAGGTAATAAACTAGAAGTAATAGAAGCTATAAAAGTATTAAAAGGATTAGAGAAAGGTCCCCTTTATGATGAGTGTGTAATTCTTGCAAGTAACTTAATATCACTTGCTAAAAATATATCATTAACTGATGCAAAGTCTGAAGTAATAGATAGTATAAATAGCCTAAAAGCTTATCAAAAGTTTTGTGACTTAGTAACTTATCAATATGGTAATATAGATAACTTGAAAATAGAAGATGAAGAAATTATTATAAGAGCAAATAAAGAAGGTACTATAAGAAAAATACATGCCTTAGAAGTAGCAAAGCTATCTTATAATCTGGGAGCAGGAAGAAATAGTAAAGAGGAAGAAATTGATTATGATGCCGGTGTTTACTTAGAAAAGAAAATAGGAGATAAAGTTAAACCAGGGGATGTATTAATGAGACTTTATACTAAGAAAAAATTAGATACAGTTGATATAAATAAGATATTTGAAATGGAATAGTAAACTTACTAATAGTTACTGTTAATAATAAATTAAAAAGTAGTTGAATAACTTATCACTTCCGTG
>FR901076.1 GCA_000438295.1 Clostridium sp. CAG:451 | reverse complement strand
TCCTGTTATTAATGCATGATAAAAAAGAGTAATTAAGCTATAGAAATTGTCCACACCAACTGATTGTAAACTTGACATATTGATTGACAAATGCATAGTTAATCACCTCTTCCTTATCTTTAAATTAATTCTATCAAACATTTAAGGAAAGTACAATTGATTTAAATATTTTTTATGATTTCATCATAATTAGACACTAGGATAAACTTAATTTTATCCTTTATTTCTTTAGGAATTTCTTCTAAATCCTTCTTGTTCTCTTTAGGTAAATATATTTTTTTTACCCCTGTTATATAGGCTCCTAAAACCTTTTCTCTAACTCCTCCTATAGCAAGAACATCACCTTGTAAAGTTATCTCTCCTGTCATAGCTATTTTAGATGATATTTTCTTATTACTAAAAGCACTTATTATTGAAGTAGTTAAAGCGATACCAGCACTTGGTCCTTCCTTATTAACAGCCCCTTCTGGTAAATGAATATGAATATCACTTGAAAATATAGAATCATCAACATTAAATTTCTTATAATTAGCTTTTATATAACTAAGAGCGATAGATGCTGATTCTTTAATAACATCTCCTAAAGAACCAGTAAGTATTAAATTACCTTTTCCTTTATAATAAGTTGTTTCTATTTTTAATACATCCCCTCCAAAAGGAGTATAAGCTAATCCATTAACTACACCAACTTGTAATGTTTCCTTTTGACGATAGAATGTATATATTTTCTTACCTAAATACTCTTCAAGAGAATCCTTTTTTACTATTACTTGAGCTTCATTATTTTCTAGTAACATTTTTTTAACTATCTTTCTTAAAATCTTAGAAATCATTCTACTAAGTTCTCTAACTCCAGCTTCTTTAGTATAACACCTAATAATTTCTAAAATAGCATCACTTTCAAAGACTACTTCAAATGGAGTTAGTCCTACTTCATCCATCAATTTAGGTATTAAATAATTTAAAGCTATATCTTTTTTTTCATATTCTGTATATGATGGGATATGAATAATTTCTAATCTATCTTTTAATTCTAGAGGTATTTGTTCTTCATAGTTAGCTGTTGCTATAAAAAGCACTTTAGAAAGATCGAAGTCTTCTTCAATGTAATGATCAGAGAAATGACTATTTTGTTCTTTATCTAATACTTCTAAAAGACTACTAGCAGGATCTCCTTTAACACTTTTAGTCATCTTATCTATCTCATCAATAATAAAGACTGGATTAGAACTACCTGCTTTTTTCATACCTTGAATTATTCTACCAGGTAAAGCTCCAACATAAGTTCTTCTATGCCCCACTATTTCTGCTTCATCATTAATTCCTCCTACTGATATAGTAGCAATATTTCTATTTAAACTTTTAGCTATAGAATAAGCAAGTGAAGTTTTACCAACCCCAGGTGGCCCTATTAAGCAAAGAATAGGACTTTTCTCTTTTTTAGAGTTTTGTTTAACAGCAATATATTCTAAGATTCTTTCTTTAACATCACGCATTCCATAGTGATTATTATCAAGAGTCTTTTGTATTTCTCCTAGATTAGTTACATCTTTAGTTTCTATTTCAAAAGGTAGTGATAACATCCATTCAATATAGTCTTTCATCATTACCACTTCTGGAGAGATAGGAGCAGATGTTTCATACCTTTTAATTTCTTCTTTAATTCTATCTTTTATTTTTTTATTAGCTTTTAGACTTTTTAATCTTTTCTGATATTTTTCTATTTCACTATTCTTACTATTTTCTTCCCCTAATTCTTCTTTTATTACTTTAAGTTTAGTCTGTAAATAAAATTTCTTCTGATTATCTGTTACTTCTTCTCTTACCTTTTCATCTATTTCATTTTCTATTTTAGCAAGGGCTATTTCTTCTTTTAACTGTTCAAGTAAAGTAATAGCTCTTTTAATAGGATCTTCTTCATATAAATATTTTTTCTTAAGTTCAATAGAAAATGGTAAAAGAACAGCTAAAGAGTCAGTTAAATCTGATAAATTGTCAATGAAAGATAATTGGTGAAGCATAGCATTACTAGTATTCGCTATTAAATTACTGTATTTTTCATAGGATCTTAACAACATATCTATATATAAAGTGTTTTTTTCTTTTGGTATTTCCTTTACATTCACATCTTCTATATCAACATACCAGATATCATTTTCTTTTTCATAGTTAGTAACTTTCACTCTTTCATGACACAAAAACACTGCTCTTGTCTTAGAATTTGGCACTAATAGTTTTAAAGTTAGGGTTGATAAAACCCCAAGAGAAGGAAACTCTATAACATTATCTAAAGATACTCCATCTAGTGAATGTATCATAATAACTTGTTGATCTTTACTTTGTTCTATTGTATTTATTAACTTTTCTGTCTTCTCATCCTGTGTTTCTATCCTATACTCAACCTTTGGAAACAAGACAGTTTCGTTAACAATCATAACTGGTACTCGCCTCATTACACTTCACCCATTTCTAACTATTTATTATAACTTAATAAACTAGTTTTGAGAAGATTTTTTTAATATTTCCATAAAAAAACAATATCTTAAAATATCGTTTTTCTTTCTCTTCTTAAAACAAATGTTTTTGGTCTTTCTATAAGTGAAAATGATTCACTATGTTTAAATTTTCCTTCTTTAAGTACTATTTGTTTAGAACTGTTTTTATTATTATTAATTATTTCTTTTGCCCTAGTTGATAAAACAACATCATCATAGGTATAGCTTAACATTTTATTTATTTGCTGACTTGTTAGATTATTATTACAATCTATAAATTCTACTGTATCATCTATAGACCAATATCTAAGAAATAAATCATTCTTTATATTCATTTCTAAAAGAGAAGGCATAATTTTTAGATTAGTTACTATTTTATCATTTAAAAGATTAGGATTATAATTAGTTGTTTTTCTAATAAAATAATCAAACTCTTGTTGTTTAGAAGGCTTAATCGTAACTTTTCTATCTTCAAAATCTACTAAACCATATAGTCCATTTATTTGTTTAGAAACACGAGATAACCTTGCCACTCTAAGATTCATTTTATCAAATATATCTCTATTTTTAGGACACAGTTTTAGTAAATAACTAGATGTATTATTACCTAGTAAGTATGATTCTATATTATATTTATCCCTATCATAATCTAAAAATTCATCTACTTCATTTAGTCTTTCTTGAATTAATAAGAATTCATCTCTTAATCCTAATAGTATTTCCTTAGCACTATATTTATCTTTCATAACTATCCCCCTAATAGTAATATTTTTTTATTATTTCTTCTGCTACTTTTATTCCATCAATAGCTGATGAAGTTATCCCTCCAGCATAGCCACTACCTTCCCCACAAGGATATATTCCTTTGATATTTGACTCTAACTTTTCATCTCTTATTATTTTAATAGGAGATGATGTTCTTGTCTCTACTCCAGCAAGTAGAGGATTACTATCACTAAAGTTTTTTATCTTCTTATTAAATTCTATCATTGCTTCTTTAATTGAATCACTAATAGTTACTGGTAATATATCATTTAAGTCAGTAAAAGTATAGGCACCTAGTATAGCAAAATCTGTTTCCTTCTTAGTTATTTTTTTATTTAGAAAGTCTTGATAATATTCTACTGGTATCTTACCATTTCCTTTTAAATAAGCTTTTTTCTCTAGTTCTTGTTGATATTTAACACCTGCAAACAATCCTTCACCATAGTCTTTTTTAGATACTGTTACCACAATAGCACTATTGGCAGTATTACTATCTCTTAAATAATTACTCATACCATTTACTACAAGTGAGTTATTTTCACTTGCTGAATTTATAACATAACCTCCAGGACACATACAAAATGAGTAGACTCCTCGATGATTTTTTGTTTGATAAGTTAGTTTATATGGAGCTTTCTTAATCTTATTTTGATATTGTTCTTTATCAATCATCTTTTGATAATGCATTACTCTAACTCCTACTGCAAATGGTTTAGATTCCATCAACAAGTTTTTATCATCTAAAAGATGAAATGTATCTCTAGCACTATGACCTATAGCAAGTATTAAAATATTACAAGGTAGTTGTTCTTTATCATTTAGAGTAACTGATACTACTTTTTCATTTTCTATTTTAATATCTGTAAGTTTAGTACTAAATCTAAACTCTCCACCCATCTTAATTATTTTATTCCTAATAGATGGAATTATCTCTTTTAATTTATCAGTTCCAAGATGAGGATGCTGTAAGTATAAAATATCACTATCTGCTCCATTTTCAATAAAAATATCAAAGACTTTTTTACCTCTATGTTCCTTATCTCTAATCATTGTTTTTAGTTTTCCATCAGAGAATGTTCCTGCTCCCCCTTCACCAAAAGAGACATTACTTTCTTCATTTAAAGTACCTTTTTCTAAGAAAGTATTAACTGTCTTTACTCTTTTAATCATCTCTTCTCCTCTATCTATTACTAAGGGATGAAAACCTTTACTCGCTAAAAGATATGCAGCAAATAACCCTGCTGGACCACTACCTACAATAATAGGTCTATTTTCTAATTTATTAGAACCATTCTTTGGTATTTGGTATTCTTCTTTTACTACTTTATTAAGTTTTAGTTTTTTATTCTTTAATAGTTCATCTTCTAATTTACTTTCTAGTTCTATATCAATACTATAGTGATAATGAATAGCACCACGCCTTCTAGCATCCACTGATTTTTTATTAATACTAATAGTTTTTATATCACTAGACTTTATCTTTAATAGTTTTATTACTTCTTCTTTATAATTATCATTATCTATTTTTAAATTAATCTCTACTCTAAGCATTACTATCACCTCTACTAGTTAATATTCCTGATAAGAAAGCAAATGTTAGATTGTAACCACCACAGTCTCCATTAACATCTAATAACTCTCCTATGATATATAAGTTTTTAACAAATATAGATTCCATCGTTAAAGGATTTATTTCCCTAAGACTTACTCCCCCACTACATACTTGTGAGAAGTCAAATTCTTTATAAGAAGTAATATTAAATTCCATCTCTTTTAGTATTTTAGTTAATTCTTGTTTTTTATCATTTGATAAGTCTTCATAATAAACATCTTTAGAAATATCTAAAGTCTTAAGTATATAGTCAATCATTTTATTAGGTAAAAAACCAAGTAGTAAATCATATACTTTTTTATTTTTAAAACTAACTTTATCCATAAATGGCATTAAGTCTATTGTAATTACTTCTTTTTTATTTTTATTTAAACCTTTAACAGCATAGTAACTAAGGTTAAAGATACAAATACCACTTAATCCATAGTCAGTAAACTGAACTTGACCTAGTTCTTCTCTTACTTTTACTCCATCTTCATAAAGAGTTACTTTAGCATCTACTCTTACTCCTTTAAGATTTATTTTTTCCCTAGTTATAAGTGAGGTTAGTGATGGTAATACTTTTACTATATGATGATTAAATTTTTTAGCAAGTTGATACCCTATTCCATCACTACCTGTCATCTTATAGGCTTTACTACCCGTTGCTAGTATCAGTTTATCACAAGATATAGTATCATTTATTAAGAATAAGCTGTTCTTTTTTTCTATTTTTTCTACTAAATAGTTATATTTAATCTTACCACCTAAGTCTAGATAGGTTCTTTCTAGTAGTTCTTTCATATTATAAGCTTGATTAGCAAAAGGATAATAATAACCATCTTTTACTTTAGGTATTATTCCTAAAGAGGTAATAAAGTCTTCTACTAGATGTATATTATCACTAGTTATTATTTTTGCTAATATATCTTTATCACTACTATGATAGTGTACTATATTTTGATCACTATTAAAAAAGTTGCATCTACCTGCTCCTGTTAGTAATAATTTTTTACCACTAATATTATTTCTTTCTAATATTGTTACATCATAACCACATCTTAGTAAAGAAATACCGGCAGCTAACCCACTGGCACCAGAACCAATAATTATTATTTTCATGAGTAATCACCTCTAAACCTAATTTTAGCATAAGATAAGAAAAGAAATAAACTTTTTCTTGTTTATTTCTTTAAGATTTGTTCTTTATTTGTAGTTTTTTCATATTCAGTAATGTTAACATTCATATCACTAGTCATGCCTTCTAACCAAGTTGCATCATTTAAAAACTGTCTGATTAATTGTTCATGTTTTTCTTTAGATGTAATATGATATTCTTTGGCCCCTTTAGAATAATTAGTAGAATCTAATAATTCCTTATTATAGATAATAGCTTGTTCTAAAGCACTTTCATAACTATCAGTTAAGAAATCAGTTTTAGAGCTATTAACACAATCTCCATCACTATTATATTCAGGATAATTAGCCATGTAATAATTTTCAGCTAGAGATCTACCTGTAATATATGGATAAACAACACCATAAGAGCAAGCAACTTTTCCTGACTTAGTTATTTTTCTCTCACTACTTACTACATAACATTTTGAAGGAATATAAGAAACTAGTTCTCTTTTTTCATCTTCAGCTTTCACTGGCTCATTTAATTCTTTTGTTTTCTTTATAGGCATTACTGTATATGCTACTGGATATATTTGATTTTTCATAAAATCCCCCTCTTTCTCAAAGATGCACATATTATAACACACTTTAGTAAAAAAATAAAGCTTTTTTTCTACCAAACACGTCCTTTTAGATACCATTTACGGATTTAGTCTGTTTTGAATACAAAAAATTTACCAATTGAAGCACAAAGAAAAGGATTTTTAATCAAAATAGAATTGTTTTTACCGCTAGATAATCTTTACTACCAAGCGCATCCTTTTAGATACCGTTTACGAATTTGGTCTGTTTCTTTTTAGAATAAACCACTTACTTATGACATACAATTCATAGAGGTGAATCACTTTGTTTATAAAAAATATCAATAAAAGAATTAAAATAATGCTTTTACTATTTGGTTTTATTTTATTAATGGTTATTTTTAAAGTATTTTATGTGCAAGTTTTCGATTATAAGAAATTATCTAATCTTGCTAGTGATTTATGGAGTAGAAATTTACCAATAGAAGCATCACGGGGAAAGATTCTTGATCGAAATGGAATTGTTTTAGCTGATAATGTTACTACTACCTCTCTTGTTTTAGTGCCTAATCAAATTAAGAATAAGAGGGAAGTTACTAATGAATTAGCTAAGATACTTAATGTTAGTTATAATGAAATGAAAAAACATGTCTTTAAAAACACATCAATTGAACGTGTTCATCCACTTGGGCGACGACTTTCTTACGAAGTAGCCGATAAAATAGAAGCTTTAAAGTTTGATGGAGTTTATCTTCTTAAAGAAGCAAAAAGATACTATCCTTATAAAACATTACTTGCTCATGTTCTTGGTTATGTTGGAATTGATAATCAAGGATTATCTGGACTAGAACTACAGTATGATAAATACTTAACCGGGGAAGCTGGAGCTATTAAGTATTTTTCTGATGCCAAAGGAAATAAACTTACTCTTTCTGACGTTTATGTAAAACCTCAAGATGGTATGGATTTACAACTAACGATAGATATTAATATTCAAAAATCAGTTGAGAGAGAACTTGATAATGTTGTTAATATGATGAATCCTGATATGGCTCTTGCTGTTGTTATGAATCCTAAGACAGGAGAGGTACTAGCTATGAGTTCAAGGCCTACTTTTGATCCTAATAATTATAAAAATTATAGTAGTGAAGTATTAAGTAGAAACTTACCTATTTGGGCTAGTTATGAACCTGGATCTACCCAAAAAATAATTACAACTGCTGCTAGTATTGAGGAGAAAGTTATTGATATTTATAATGAACACTTCTTTGACTCTGGAGGTGTTACCGTAGATGGAGCAAGAATCAGATGTTGGAAAGCAGGTGGTCATGGTGATCAAACTTTCTTACAAGTATTACAAAATTCTTGTAACCCTGGTTTTGTTTTAATGGGAGAACGTCTTGGAAAAGAAAAGTTATTTTCTTATTTAGATTTATTTGGATTCGGACAAAAAACTGGAATTGATCTTAATGGTGAAGGAAAAGGAATAATATTTCCTCTATCAAGAGTTGGTAATGTAGAACTTGCTACTACTGCCTTTGGTCAAGGAATAAGTGTAACTCCTATCCAGCAGATAACTGCTATATCTGCTGTCTTAAATGGTGGTAATTTACTAAAACCTTATGTTTTAGCTAGTGTCTTAGAACCAGAGACTGGTAATGTTATGTATCAGAATAAAAAGACTGTTGTTAGAAAAACAATTAGTAAAGAAACATCTAAAACCATGCGATATGCATTAGAAACAGTAGTAGCTTTAGGAGGAGGAAAAGCCGCTTATATTGATGGATATCGCATTGGGGGAAAGACTGGTACTGCCCAAAAAGTTAAAGATGGAGCATATCTCGTTAACAATTATATAATGTCATTTGTAGGTATTGTTCCTAGTAATGACCCAGAAGCTGTTTTATATATTGCTATTGATAATCCTAAAAATACGGCTCTTTTATCAAGTTATACTACCACCCCAATAGCAAGAAGAATTCTCTTAGATATCATAGATGCTTTAGATATTAAGAAACAAGAAGGTGGTGTAGAAAAAGATTGGCAATGGGATGATAAGGTTTATTATGAGGTACCAAATGTCATCGGTAAGGATAAAAAAGAAGTTAAAGAAATATTAGAACACTTTAAAGTAGAATACAGTAAAACAGGTAGTAAAGTAATCAGTCAATCGCCAAAAGCAGGTGAGAGGCTTGAAGATGGTGGTACAATCACACTACTTCTAGGAAACTAAAAGAATGAGAAAATCATCTTCTCATTCTTTTTATATCTTGATTAGAAACACCAGTTATTTCAGTTATCATATCGTAAGATAAGCCTTTGTTTAACATGGTATTAATTATAGAATTTCTTTCCTGCTCAATTCCTCGTTCAATTCCTTGACTAATTCCTTGACTAATTCCTTGACTAATTCCTTGACTATAACCATGCTCTATACCTTTTTTTCTACCATTACGGTAACCTCGTCTAGTGGCTATCTTCTCACGATATGCTAAATACATGGCATCTTCTTGTCTTCGTCTTTCTTCAGCATCATATAACCCAATGGTATTAATATCAAAAGTAGCTTCTTTAATTCTTTTAGCTGCTTCCATTAAATCATCATCTCCTTTACTAATTTCATCTAGGTCTTTAATCTTATCAATACTAAGTATTAATAGGGCCTTTTCAAGTTTAGTTAACTTATCCCCATTATAGTATTTCTTCTTCAGTTTGGGAAGACTGATATGATATTTTTTAACTTTTCCCGTTTCAATTATTCTGTTTTTCATATCAGCATAATAAAATTTCAAGATAGGACTTTTAACTTTAAAGTATGAAAAATTATTGAAGTTTACTTGTAAAAAACTATTCATACTGCTATAGTCTTCACTAACATTTAAACTTTCACCTTCAATTTTTCCAAGATAAGCTTCATTTCTGATAAATAATCCATCAAAATAACGATTATTCATCTCAAAGTTAGCTAACATCTTATCAACCCTGATAATAAGGTCAGATGTCTTTTTTCTTTCCTTAGCATTACTAAGTTTATGTTCACTATTTTGAACTCTTATTCTGCCTTTTATACTTTCTTTAGAAATATTTGTGAAACTGCTAACTAGAAAAGCTAGATAATTAGGACAATCTAACATAACAATTTTAAAAACTGGATCAAAGTTAGCAGGAATTACTTTACCAGTTGCTATTAAATTATCTCTAAGTCTTTCTAGTTTTGTTATATCATCAAGCATAATTTTTCCTCCTTTCGCCCCTAATCTATCACAATGAAAACCTAATTGCAAATTTGAAATTTTGTAAATTGAACCCTATTTTTCTAGGGAAAATAGCAAATTCAAAAGGCAATTTACCAAATTCACTCCACCCTTACTAGTGAATTTAGTAAAACTGCCTTAAAATTCTATAATTTAAATTTTTTTAAGTTTTTTTAATGCCTCATCAAAGGTTGAAACAGCTTCTATCTTAATAGAATAGTTTTTTCGTTTAGCTTCTTTTAAAGCTTCTTCATAGTTTTCACCAGCCGGTACTAAGAAAACATCAGCTTTTTGTCTTACCGCTCCATTAAGTTTATACTTAACACCACCAATACTACCAACACTACCATCTTCCTCGATAGTACCAGTTCCCACTACTTTTTTACCCTTAGTAATATCTTTATCTACTAGACTATTATAAATAGCTAGCGTAAGCATTAACCCGCCAGATGGACCACTTTCACTTTGCTTGAATTTTAATTCTATTTTGGGGTTAGTTTCATAATCATAAATATTTACAATACTAATACCTGCTATTTTTCTTCCTTGATAGTTCTTAATAGTAGCATAAACATCTTTTTTAGAATCATTTCTTTTTACTACTAGTTTAATTCTATCTCCAACTTCTTTTTCTTCTATAACACTTTTTAAAGTATCAATATCTTTATACTCCATATCTTCTACTTTTACTATTTCATCACCTATTCTTACCCCATCACTTTCTTTTTTTTCAAGATAGAAAACATAAGGATGAGTAGTCTTAATTTTTACCTTCTTACCTGCTTTTTGATAAGCCAGTAAAATAGCTGTTTGATTAGCACTTTTTAAAGATAAATGATCCCTGATACTTACCTCTTCTACTGTCTCATCATTATTTAGTTTTACATCTTCTTCTTTTTCTAATTCCCAATCTTTAAATACTTTAGATAAAAGATAAGTAGCAGTATTTCCTTTTAATTCTTTAACATAGGCAAAATACATCTTATAGTCTTTCTTATTACTAGATTTAATATCTATTCTTTTACTAATATCTATCGTTCCACCCCCAGCATAAACATAATATGGAAGAGGAAAAGATAAAACTAAATACAAACTAAGAAAGATAAGAATACTCTTCCCATTTTCCTTCATAAATTCCTTTATTTTCTCATACAATTTATTAGTCATTTTATCAACACCTTTATAATACATTATAGCAAAGGATTAAAAATTATGAAAAGAAAATATCACTATTTATTAGGTTTTATTATTATTATGTTTTCTTATCTTGGAATATTTTGTTTTCCTAATATTATGATCAATTCATCTATTAATGCCCTTTTAATCTTTAGAGAAAAACTATTTCCTTCCATCTTTCCTTTCTTTGTCTTATCTTTTTTATTTATAAATATGGGCTACCCCTTAATACTTAATAAATACTTTAAAAATATCACTAGAAAGATATTTCATCTAAGTGAAAATACAACATTCATCTTACTTATGAGTATTATCTCTGGTTTTCCTTCTGGTGCTAAATATATAGTAAAAGATTATAGCAACAACTATATAACTAAAGAAGAAGGTAATCAATTACTCTTATTTACTCATTTTGCTAATCCATTATTTGTCTTAGGAACTTGTGGTATCTTACTAAATAGTAAAAGACTAGCTTATAAGATACTTATTTGTCAGTTACTTGCTAATATCATATTAGGAATACTAGTAAGACCCAAAAATATTACTATTACCAAGAAAAAAGAAGTGGTTTTTTCTACTTCTAGTTTAATATCTATCTTACCTGATGCCATTAATGAAGCCATGGAAGTTTTAATCTTTATGTTAGGTTCTATTACTATATTTCAGTTCTTTACTAATTGTTTTCTCTTATTTACTAATGAATCAGTATTTTTTAGAACTATCTTTACAGGTATTATGGATCTTACTAGTGGTATAAATCTAGTACCTACTCTTTCTATATCAATAGAGCTTAAAGCTTTACTAATGTTAATATTTATAACATTTGGAAGTTTATCTGTTCACTTGCAAGTAATTAATGCTATTAAAAATACTAATCTATCTTATACTAATTTTTTTATAGGACGAATCTTAGAAACTATAATTTCTATAATTTTATTTTTACTTTTCTAATATTAACTAAGTGGATAAGCAACTGGAGCAGTTATAGAAAATGATAAGTCCTTATCTTCAAAATCACGACAGTTAAGAGAAATATTTATTTTAACAAAAGCATCATCATCGCCTAACACTTCAATATAAGTTTTATCTTTATCAATAGTTAAATCATCTAAAGTATTAGTAAATTTAGGAAGTGAATAAACAATTTCTTTTCCCGTTTCACCATAAGTTATATTGCCATTATTTAAATTAATTTCCATATTTGTACTATATATTTTACCAGTTTTAGGATTATTCATATCAAATTTAGCATTCAAAGTAGCAGCTGAAATGTTTTCACTTTTTTGGACATTAATCAAGTGTCCTTTTGTTAAATCATCTTGAATAATTTTTTGTAGTTTGTTTTCATAATCTATGATACTACTTTCAATTGCTTCTTTCTGCTCTTTATCTTTATAAGATAGCACAATATCAAACATTCCTACTACTATCAAAGATAAAATAGCAAAAGTAATTATTAGTTCAACTGATGTCATTCCTTTATTACTCATTTTCTATGTACCTCCATAATTCCATAATTATGTTTATCTCCTTTATTAAACTCTATTATTACATGAAAATAATTACCATCATTAACTTTAGTAGTGTTTTTACTATAAGTTGGAAGATAACTAATATAGTCTTTAAATTCTCTTGTATAAGAACTATTAGATTTAACATGATTTTTGAATTTTTCTAGATTATAAGGAACTAAATAGATCTTAGTTATATCATTAATTTCTTTATAACTATAGCACCAACCAGAAACATTATTTTGAGAATAAGAAAGACAGTCAGTTATATCAAAATAGCCATAGTTTGAAGCATTTGTAAAAGCATTTTGACTAATTCCATCTAAAACTAATTTTCTAGCCCAATGAGCCTTATATGTAGCTTCTACTGTGTTATAATCTTTATATTTTTCATATTCTGCTATTAATGGTAGAATATTAACATAAAGCATGGAAAAAGTACTCATTACAAAAAGACTTACTATTAGTGTTTCCGCTAGCATAAAACCTTTATTATTAATTTCTTTTATACATTTCACAAACATCACCCCTTGCACCAATCTTAATCCTATTATATAATAGATTATAGTAAAATACCATATCAAAAATAAAAGGGGCTGATTAAATGATTAGTTATGATATGACAAAAACTCCCGTTGTTAATGTTGTTGATGACATTTTAGCATATGGTGCCACTCATGGTGCCAGTGATATACATTTTGATCCAAGAGAAGATTCTTTAATGGTCAGAATGCGTGTCGATGGTGATTTAAGAGATTATACTAATATTCAAAAGATATATGAGAGAAATCTAATTACTAGAATTAAACTTTTAGCTAATATGAATATCACAGAAAGTAGACTTCCACAAGACGGAGCAATTAAGGGAACTATTAAGGGAATACCTATGGAGACTCGTGTTTCTACCCTTCCTACCAATGAAGGAGAAAAATGTGTTATTCGTATTCTTGATTACTCTAGAAGTTTAGCAGGTATTGATTCTTTAGGCTTTAATGAGAGAAACTTAGAAAAGTTAAAGAAAATGATTAAGGAACCTAATGGAATAATACTAATCACAGGAGCTACTGGTTCTGGTAAAAGTACAACGGTATATTCTATTCTACAAGTTTTAAATAATAAGGAAACTAATATTATCACTGTAGAAGATCCAATTGAGATGAATCTTGAAGGATTAAACCAAGTCCAAGTTAATAGTGAAATAGGACTAGACTTTGCTACAGTTTTAAGATCTATCTTAAGACAAGATCCAAATGTTATTCTAATCGGTGAAATTCGTGATAGTGAAACTGCTAAAATCGCCGTTCGTGCCTCAATTACTGGTCACTTAGTACTATCTACAGTCCATACCAACAACTCATTAAGTACCATTGAACGTCTACTTGATATGAATGTTGAAAGATATTTATTATCTAGTGCCTTAACTGGTATTATTTCGCAAAGACTTGCTAAAATGCTTTGTACGCATTGTAGAAAGAAAGAAGCTACTACTCCTTATCAAAAAAAGATATTTAAACTAGCTCTTCACCAAGATGTAGAAGAAACTTATGTAGCAAATCATGATGGATGTGAATACTGTTCAGGTGGATATCATGACCGTGTAGCTATTCAAGAAGTATTGTTGATTAATGATGAAATTAGAAATGCTTTAAATGAAGAAGAAATGCGAAAAGAAGATCTGCAAAAAATAGTATACACCTCTGATGTAATAACCATGTTACAAGATGGTCTTTACAAAGTCTTAGATGGAACCACTTCCTTTGAAGAAATCTATAGAATAATTGATATTGATGATGATTTAGATATGCAAGAAAAATTAGGTCTATTAGATAACGAAATACCTAGTAATAAAATTACTGAAAGTAAAGGTACCCTACCACCAATTACTATAGAAAACAATAGTTCTTTACCAAACATTCCAATTATTGAGAATCAAATAATTTAAAAAAGTCATAACACTCAAGCTTATGACTTTTTAACTTTGACATATTTATGACTTTCTATATTAACATTTATATGTCTACTCAAAGAATTATTTCTTGGTTCATGTTGTCAAAAGGAAATTAGAATAAAAAAGTGAGTGGATATATCCACTCAAACTATGACATTTTAATAATGACATTTTTGTGACATTTCATGTTGATATTTACAATACACAGTCTTAGAAATTGACGTATCATTTTCTATATGTATGTTAAGTTTAGTCTAAGACAAGGTTAATCTATGTCGATTCATCACTCTACTTAAAGCCTTAACCTTAAGTACCAAATTTAATCGGCTGGCCGAGCCGCGTTATTATTATATCCAGTATTATTGACATTGAATACATTGTTAGTATTATCCTGACGGGGCGAAAAAGAAAGGAAATAACCAAATCCGCTTTTTCAAAAAGATTAACCTATGTAAATCTATCTATAGCATTTACACCTTATCACTGGACAGTTTTTGAAAACATAAAAAAATGAGTATAGATACTCTAAACTCACTTTGTCTCTTAAAATTGAAATAAACAACCTTTTCTGTTATTATTAATATACAAAAAGTAGAAAGAGGTTGTTTATGAATAAAGCATATAATACACAAGAAGATATGGCAAGGGGTTTTGAAATTTTTTTATTAGCAGTTGATCCAAATATTAGAAAAACTCAATTAAACATTATCCCATATATATTTCATGGCATGATTATTTCTGAGTCCCTTGTTCCAATAGATATAGCAAAAAAATCTTAAAGATAACTTTTCTTTGATTCAGATTGAATCTATTGTTAAAAGAATTAGAAGATTATTTAGTAACAAACATTTTAATCCTTATGAATTCTATAATAATATTATTGCCTATGTAATTCTTAACTATAAATTAAAGCACAACGATAAAAGAGTTCATATTATTTTTGACCACATGTTTTCCAAAGATAATTTTACCGTTTTTATGATTAGCATGCGTATTGGTAAACAAGGTATTCCTTTATGGTTTAGATGTTTTGAGGGTAATGATGATTCCGATGCTTTTGCTGAAAAAATCATTAAAGAAGGTATAACTCATGTTTCTAATCTTTTTAATGGTAAATTCGATTTGATTTTCCTTGCTGATAGATGGTTTAATTCTACAGGTATAATGGAACACATTAATTCTCTTGGGCACACTTATGTCCTACGATTAAAGAAAAATTTAAAGATTTTGCATCAAGGTAAAAAAGATAAAGAGAAAGTATGGAAACCACTTTCGGATTTACCTAAATATAAATTTCGTTCTACACATTATAATGAAATTGAATTAACAGAAAATAAATATACTACTAACGTTGTTATTAGCGATTCTATCAGCACTGATACCCCTTGGATTCTTGCTACCAATGGTAACTGCAATAGAGCTATAAAGGATTATAGTTATAGATTTGGTGGCATTGAAACTGTTTTTAAAAATCAAAAATCTAATGGATTTTATATTGAAGATACTGTTAATTGTTCGTTGAAATATTTTCAATCTATGTACTGTTTTTCTTGTATTGGCGTTTTACTTCTTACTATTATAGGAACTAATTTTTCAAAAAATACCAAAACTTATAGAAACATTAAAATTGCTACACACACTAAATCCAATGGTAAAAAATCAAGAATAATGTCCCTATTTAATACTGGCTTGGTTCTATTTCATCGTGCTTTTATGTCTTTAAAATACGTAAAAATTGATTTTAGATTTGTTTTATATGATGCTTAAAAAAATCACAATTTAATAATTCAAAAACTCCATAGTAATATGGAGTGCGTTGCTGTGTTATAAAATTCAGTTTTTTATTATGTAGTTTTTTTCTAGGTGGTCTATGTATCATAAAACTCAAGCACTGGCCTTACTTTTCTTATTACAGAAAGCAGTAATTATAAGCACTATTAGAAAACTGTCCAGTTATAAGAGAAGAAAGGACATAACCAAAAAACTGGTATTTTTTGCCATTTTTGTTAAAATAAGTTATTATTATCTAGGAGATGATAACATGACAAAAACTAATTATATTAATATAGTAAAAAAAGGTGGATTCTATACCGTCTATAATAATGACTGTTATATAATTAACTATCTTTTTAATTACAAAATAGTTAATAATAAAACAGGATTTCCTATAAGTAGTATTAATAAAGTACTTAATACCCTAAATAGAAAAAAAATCAATTATATAATAGATAATAAGGAAGTTAAGTTTAGTACTAATAATTATGAGCAATACCTAACAACTGGTGTTAATAATTATAATTTAATAAAGAAGAAAAAAACATTAGAAGAAAAAGTTAATAGTTTATCAGCTAAACAAATAGATGAATTATATGACCTTATTATGAGGTACTTAAATGACTAATACATTTAATTTAGAAATAAAGATGAAGGAATTTATTCTAGCACTTGATGAGGTATTAATTAACTACCCCAAAAAAGAATATAACTTAAAGGACAAGATACAATCAACATCTTATGAAATACTAGAACTAATATTTAAAGCTAATAATATTAGTTCTAGTAAAGAAGAAACAATAAATACTATATTAGTAAAAATATCTATGTTAGACTTTTACTTTGAAGTGAGTTACAAACATAAATGTATTAATAAAAAACAATTAGATAAGTATATTTATAAATTAACATTTATAACTAAACTTACATACGGATGGAAAAATTATGACAGTAATAAATAGTAATGATGTATTAAAAATATATGAAGAAAGCATTAAACCAAATACGAGAAATAAAGAGAAAATATATAAATTTGATAGATATAAAATGATGAATATAGAAAAAGTAACTAATACTTTAAAGGATATTAATTATAGTGGTGGTTATTATAATATATTCTTAATAAAAGATCCTAAATATAGGATAATAATGAGTCTAAATATACATGATAAAATAATTAATCATTATATAACTAAATACTTTCTATATCCTTTTTTAGAAAATAAACTAATCAATAGAAATGTAGCAACTAGAAAAGGAATGGGAAGAGATTATGCTATTAAACTAATTAAAAAGGATATAGAAAGTATGAAGAAATATAAAACATTCTATATCTTAAAATTAGATATGAAAAAATATTTCTATTCAATAGATCATAATAGATTAAAAGAAATGTTAAAAGAAGACCTAAACGATGCTTATATCTATAACTATATAGCTAAGATAATAGATAGTACTAATAAAAGCTATATAAATAGAAATATAGCTAAAATAAAAGAAAGATATAATAATAATGATTTACCATACTATTTAAGAGATAAAGGACTACCTATCGGTAATTATTCATCACAATTCTTATCAATCTATTATCTATATAAAATAGATTATAAAATAGTACATACTTATCATATTAAACATTATGTTAGGTATATGGATGATTTAATATTAATACATGAAGATAAAAATTATTTAAAAGAAATATTAAATAATCTAGAAGAAGAATTAAATAATGTTTATAAATTAGAATTAAATAAGAAGAAAACTATATTAAGTAATAGTAGAGAAGGCTTTACCTTTTGTGGTTATAGATTTAGGGTTATTGATAATAAAACAGTAATAAATGTATCTAATTCAACTAAAAAAAGGGTTAAAAAAAGAGTAAAAGAAGTTAAATACTTATTAGATAATAATAAAATAGAACCAGCTAAAGCATTCGCTTCTGTTAATACTTACTATTATGGTTTTAAATTTGGTTCAGAAAGAAAGATAAGAAGGATAATAGAAAGGGACTTTTATGAAAAATAGATACTTATTCTTTAGAAATATATATAGAGAATATATAATATTCTTTATAGAGAAAAAGGAATTAAAAACTTATGATATTGATACTAATATATTATCTTTAATTAAAACTAAAGATAATATATTAGAAACACTAGATAAAGAACAAATAAACTATATAATTGTAGATAACTTAGATATAATAGGAAGTAAAAAATATATAAATAATAGTTATAGTTTATATAAGAAAAAAGCTAAGCTAGTTAGATTAATATATAAAGTAGTAGTAAAAGAATACTACAACCAAATAGACCAGTAAAAACTGGTCTATAATATTTCATATACCTATAAGGAATTGACGTATCACTTCCTGTATATATGCCTAGTTCTGTTTAAAACAAGGATAAACTATGTCGATTATTACTCTATCTAAAGCCGTAACCATAGATACCTAAATTAATCGGCTGGGCGGCCCGCATTAGTATTATTAGCATTATTGTTGTTGACATAGCCAGTATTATTGACATTGAAAACATTATTAGAATTATCGGCACGCGGGCTAAAAAAACAGGCACGAAGCCAAAAGCACACTTCATAAAAGATTACCCTACTATAACATTTATAGCAGATCTATCATATCATACTTATAGATATTTAGTGATATATATGATAAATTAACATATTGAAAGCAAAAATAATTGGGTCAATGGTTTGCTCAATCGCAAGCCATTGACCACACTCGCTCTATATTATCTAAGTCTTATATTTCCTTCACGACTTCTTTTTATACACAATTTTACCTACATAGTTACTACTTACCTTTATTCTCTACTTGTTTATTTATCAACAGCTGCCTCCTTTCGGTCTCCGCCCTCACTGTCGGCGTCTTAGTACCTCCCTATCTTATCCCAGAATGTATGGTGAACTTGTAGTCCCTGATCCTGATATCACCTTAATTGTGGATTTTAGATATACGACTGGGCGGCCCGCAAAAGTACTATAAGCAATAATGTGGCCGACATAGCCAGAATTATAGACAATGAAAACACCATTAGAATAATCGGCACGCGGGCTCATTGTCCATTGCCATATGTTTGAGTTATACATCCAATCGTTATTTTTACAATCACTATAGCCACTACTATCCCAATTGTATAATTCTTTAGCTAAACAACTATTTCTATTAGTAGAACTTCCTCCACTTGTGGCATATCCATAGTCACTTGGGTACATTAATCCTACTTTTCCTATCCAGCTGGTACTGTGTCCACTATACACTGTTGTTCCTCTTTCCCTTGTATAAAACATTGGTGGTGTTACATCATTGTAAGTACTACTGCCCCCTAAGTACCACTTTGCATCTCCTATCATTGATTTTGCTGTGTCTGTTAGACCTGTAGAAGTAAAATCACATGATGTAGTGGAGTTATTTTGTCCTTTATAACAAGTTCCACTCTTTCTATTCCAGTATAAGCTTCCTCCGTTAGTTTCACTTTCATGTCCTGGGTTTAGTAAATAATTTAATCTTGCATCTGTCCATTCATTTTTTCCATAAGCAGTTTCTGCTCCGGTTGTAGTATCTTTATTATCCCATGAATAACTTCCTATTGATTCATTTCTTATTATCTTTAGTCTTTTTTCTACCTTTCCTGTTCCATCATCTGTATCAAAGACTCCTATTATTCGCCATAACTCATCATTAAATTTTACGTAGTTATTAGGGTCAGCTCCTATATAACGATAATCTGTTAGTGCTGTTGTTTGCTCTGTTGCTTCATGTGTGAATGTCCACATCTCTTTCTTTTGAGCATCTGTTGCACTGTTATAATCTAAGTTTTCAGGGTTTGCTTTAGCTAGTATTTTATCTGTTGCTAATGGTAGTTTATTACTAGTCCCATTTACTACTATCTTACTTTTATATATTTTATCTTGAATATCATTTCCTGCATCTTGGGATATCCACATACGTAATTCATAAGTAACACTTTTACCGGTTTCTAATAATGTATCATCTATAAGTTTATAAGTTTCTGTTCCTAATTCCTTTACTGTTTTTATACCAGAATCATAACCATCAGACCCAGTTAATTTCATACGTAAATAACTTGTATCTAGGGTATTAGCTAATTCTTCTTCGTTAGATACTGTATAATAGGCATTAATATCTCCACCATTTGTTATAGTAAAAGTATATGGCGTAGACTTTAGGCCATTACTATCTGTCATTGGTGCAGCATTAGCCATATTTATAGCATTACCTTCTGCAAAGTCTATTTTTAATGTCCCTACTTCCATACTAAGTTTTTTACTTTTAAATGATTTAGTAAGTAAAGCATAACTACTACCTACTAATGTTATTAAACTTATAAGTATTAATATAATTACTAATATTATCTTATTTTTTTCTTTAGTCATAAGACACCTCTATCCTTATCCTTATAAGAAAATTTTATCATAAACCACTTTTTCTTTCAATAAAAAAAGTGTATTGACGAGTAAAAATTTATCGGAATACATAAAAAAAGAAAAGACTCATGGTATAATATACCTGTAAAATCAAAAAATAAAAAATTAGCCATTTGCATTGAAAAATTTATTTTTAGTAATATTAAAAATATATATGTTAACTTAACTGTTTCATTGCAAGAATTATTTAATGATTTATCTTCTGACCTTATAAAAGAATTTATTGAATCCGTTGATTTAGAATTTAAAAATTCAGAAAAAAGAAAAGAAAGATTTTATATCAATAAATCTAATGTTAAGAGAACCATTGTTACTATCTTTGGGGAAATCACATTTCACCGCACCTTATATCAAGATAAATATACCAATGAATACTATAACTACATTGATGATGTTCCAGGTTTAGAAGCCTATAAAACTTATGATCCTATAGTACGTGGAATTCTCATTCAAGATTCTGTTTGGCGTAATCCAAGTCACACATCATCATTTTCTTCTTTAAATGCTTTACACATAAAACAATCTTTAAAACAAACATTATCTATTCCAAAGCAGACTATTTATCTATTTAAACGTGAAGCTAAGCTACGTGAAATAAAATATGATGAAATAGAACATGGTAAAACTTTATATGTTATGGTTGATGAAAAGTGGATACATAAGCAGGATAAAAATGAGCCTAATAAAATTTATCACTTTCACTGATATAGACCGAAAAGGCAAAAGAAGTAGATTAGTTGGTAAACATGTCTTCATAACATCTTCTGATAAACCATGGCAGGAGTTTATGAATGTTATTCCTAATATTTATAATTTTGAAATTTTAGAAAACATTAATTTACTTAGTGATGCTGGTTCTTGGATACTTTCTGGTGCTTCTGAATTAAAGTTATATACCAATAACAAAGTAACTATTAATACTTGTGAATTTCATGTAAAGCAGAAGATAAATCGTTCCACTACTGACAAAGAATTAAGACAAAAAATTGCAGATATTGTCTACTAGAAAAAAGATAAAAAAGCCTTTAAAGAAGAAATGGATAAGTTAATAGAAAGTAAAACTAAAGAATCTAGAAAGCAAAAAAACAGAAGGATACAAAAACTACATTCTTAACCATTGGAAAGGCATCCAAAATATGAAAAATTCTTTGTGCAAATCATCTAT
>FR901075.1 GCA_000438295.1 Clostridium sp. CAG:451 | reverse complement strand
GATAATCACACTTTACCAGAAACAGACTTTCATACTAATGATTATAGGTCAAAAATAACTAGTATTATCACAAAAAAGGATAATATAGTACCAGAAACAGCTACAGAAAGTTGGGATATATCAGAAGCTCAAGATGGCTCAGTAATGGCTTATGTAGAGAAAACTGATGAGGTATTGCGACCATTACCACCAGTACCAGCACCGTCTAATGCCAAAATATATTCAAATGATGAAAAAGTTAACGATATATCAAAGACGATATATGCTACACCTCTATCTGAAACCAACACTACTTATGCTTATAAGTTAACGATAGGGGGAAAAGGTGGAATTATTGCTAATGAAAATATGATAGGTTATTTTGCTGAATTTTTTTCAGAATTTTATAACGATGGAACAATAGATTTGTCAGCACTTGATACATCTGAAGTAACAAATATGAATGCTATGTTTTCTGGATGTATCAGCTTAACAAGTCTAGATGTAAGTAACTTTGATACATCACAAGTAACAGATATGAGTAATATGTTTTCTGGATGTAGCAAATTAACCAGTCTAGATGTAAGTAATTTTGATACATCAAAAGTAACAGATATGAATAATATGTTTTATTACTGTATCAGTTTAACAAGTCTAGATTTAAGTAGTTTTGATACCTCAAAAGTAACAGATATGAGTTTTATGTTTCGAGAGTGTAGCGGTTTAACAAGTCTAGATTTAAGTAACTTTGATACATCACAAGTAACAAATATGAGTAAAATGTTTTATAAATGTAGCAGTTTAACAAGTCTAGATTTAAGTAATTTTAATACATCAAACGTAACATATATGGATAGTATGTTTTATAATTGTAGCAGTTTAACAAATCTAGACTTAAGAAGTTTTAATACTTCAAAAGTAACAACTGTAGAATATATGTTTTATGGATGTAGCAAATTAACTCAAATAACTGTTTCTAATAAATGGGTAATTGGTTCATCTACTAATGCGGATACGATGTTTTATTACTGCTTGTATCAGTTTAACAAGTCTAGATGTAAGTAATTTTGATACCTCAAAAGTAACTGATATGTCTGGTATGTTTTGGAATTGCCATGGTTTAACGAGTCTAAATTTAAGTAACTTCGCTACATCAAAAGTAACAAATATGGGACAAATGTTTGGTGATTGTAGCAGTTTAACAGGTTTAGATTTAAGAAATTTTGATACATCAAAAGTAACTGATATGGATTATATGTTTGAAAGCTGTAGCAAATTAACCCAAATAACTGTTTCTAATAAATGGGTAATTGGTTCATCTACTTATGTAACAGATATGTTTAAAAATTGTGGAACAAATCATGTAACTGTTGTTTAATAAGAATTAGTCTAGAGATAGACTTTTTTCAGTTTTCTTCTTTACAAATAATATGTAAAGTAGACAAATGCTTATGATTTGTGGTATTATGTAGAATATAAGGAGAGTATTTAAATGAAGAAAGTTTTACAAATATTAGGTGGCATTATAGTAGTTGTTTATGTAGTTATAATTGTAATAGTTACAACTCTTCTATTAGGTTATAATCAATATAAAGTTACCCAATTTAATAATAAGAGTTTAATAATAATTAATGAGAAAAGTGCTAAGTATCAAAATGGGGATTTAGCTATCTTTACTAAACCTGATAATGATTTAGTAAATATAAATGATGAAGTGTTTTTTTATGATGTTAGTAATGGTGAAGTTACTATTAATTTAGGAGTAGTTACTAAAAAAGATAAAATAAATGATACGGAAACTACATTTACTATAAATGGTAGTCATGAAGTATCTAGTAGTATGTTAATTGGTAAGTGTAGTGATGCTAAAATATATTCTAAACTAGGAGCTATCTTAAGAGTATTAGAATCTAAGTTTGGTTATTTATTAATTGTTATTTTACCAACATTAATATTATTTTTATATGAAATATACCGTGTTATTATTGAGATAAAAACACCAGTTACGGTTAAGGAAGAATGAAAAAGACTTTAATAGTTTTAAGTCTAGTCTTATTAATATTTACCTTTTATCAAATAAAAACTAGTTTTGGTTTATTTGAAACTAAGATAGATAATGATAATGAACTAGCGATAGCTAAATGGCATATTTATGTCAATGATAATGATCTAACAGGAAAGGAAGAGACATTTACTGTTACTGATATTACCTATTCTAATAATAGTGGCGTAAGTGAAGGCTATTTTGCTCCAGGTACTACTGGTTCTTTTCTCTTAATAATAGATCCAAAAGATACAGAAGTGTCTTTTACTTATGAGCTTGCTATCACTCTTGATAAATATCCTAATATAAAAATAGATAGTATAGAAGGTGTTAATGGTACTGAATTAACCCTTGATAATGGTAAATATAAAAGGTTAATGACCTTAAAAGAAATTCAGGGAGGAAAAAAAGATACAATAAAAGTTACTTTTAGTTGGCAAGATGATGAGAAGTATAATGACTTAGATTCAAGAATTGGAAGTAGCCTTGAAGAGATAGAAATACCTATTTCTATTAAATTTAGCCAATATAAGTAGTAGGAGGGGATAAGATGAATAAGCTTATGAAGATAGTTAGTGATGCTTTACAAATTATTCTGACCATAATAATTATAATTTGTATATACTCATTTATTAGTTTAAACATCTTAGGTAAAGATTATGTCAATTACTTTTCCTATACAGTATTTAGTATTGGCAGTAATAGTATGGCACCTACCATTACTACTAATGATTTAATTATTGTCAAATTGACGAAAAATGTCGAAAAAGGTGATATTATTACCTTTAAAGATGATAAAGTTTTAGTTACCCACCGAATAATAAGTGAAACAGCTAATGGTTATATAACTAAAGGAGATGCTAATAATACTGAAGATAAAAATGTAAGTAATACTAGTGTTATTGGAAAAGTAGTAAAGATACTTCCTAACTATGGAACTTGGTTTAAAGTAATTACTACTCCTAAAATAATTATTATGATTTGTACAACGGTATTTTTATTTTCCATAGCTTTTTCCTATACCTCTAAAAGACGTCTTGGTAAAAATGATGATTTTGCTATTTACTATTCTGGTATAAAGATGAAAGGTGATAAAGATGATAAATAAGAAGAAGTTTCTATCTATAAATAGAATAACGATAACCTTACTAATCATCTTTATTTTATTAGTTATATTAAAAAGTACCTATGCTTCTTTTGAAACGAATAGTAGTGGAAATGCTTTAAGTAAAGTAGCTTTTTATATCTTAAATACTAAAACAGAAACAGAAAATTTAAAAATATCTAATATTAAACCAGATGGAAAAGATAATAACTATTTAATTACTGTTTCAAACTTTAATGATACTAAAGTAAGTGATGTAGACTTAGAATATAGTTTAGAAATTAGAACAACTACTAATATTCCTGTAACTTATAAATTATATCTAAATGATAGTAGTGATAATATTATGAGTACTAAAGAATTAGTAAAAGATACTGATAATACTTATTTTTATAAATATAAGTCTATTTTACAAAAGTTTACACATCAAGTGAAAAAGACTGATACTTACAAACTAGTAATCAATTTCCCAAGTAATTATAATGATGAAGTGTATCAAAGTATGATAGATGATGTGGAAATAAGTGTCAATGCTAGACAGAAAAATGAATAATGATATTGAACAGTTCGACAAAATATGATAATATTCTTATATAATAGATAGAAGGAGAGTAGTGAAATATGAAAAAGAAGAATAAAAAGAAAAAAAGACAAAGACGATTAATGTTATTGTTATTATTACTATTATTCACTGGATTATTTCTAGGAACTGCAACATATGCCTGGTTTACATCTAACCAAACAGTAAAAGTTAATCCAATTGATGTTAATGTAAATGCTCAAGGTGGTTTCAAATATCAGCTGATGGTCAAAACTGGAAATCAATTTTAACTAATACTGATTTAACAGGAGCTGGTGGAGTATATAAAACGGCAGTTAATCAAATCCCAGCTGCAATTGAACCAGTATCAACTGTTGGAAAAGTAGATACTACTGGTAAAATGGAAATGTTTTTAGGAACAGTAACAGCTAATGAACAAGGTGATTGGATATTAAGTTCAACTAAATCTACTGAAACGCATGGTTCAGGGGAAGCATCAAATGGTAAGTTTGTCGCTTATGATGTATTCTTAAAAACAGATGATAACATGACTGTTGATTTAACAGCTGATTCTAAAGTTGAATTTAAAGATCAAGAAGATAAAGGAATTAAAAATGCTACTAGAGTTGCTTTTGTAACTTTAGGACATACTACTGCTGATGATACAATTGCTAATATTCAAGGATTAAATACTGGAGAAGCTTCAACTGTTAAAATTTGGGAACCTAACTATGATGTACATACATCATATGGTGTAGCAAATGCTCGTGATACTTATGGTATTACAACATTAAAGGCAGGAACTGGTAATGCAATTGTTCCATATTCTGGAATTAAAAAAACATTTGATGCAGCAGCAGGAATTACTCTTGCTAAAGCAAATGCAACAGATCAAGCTGATAACTTCCAAGCTATGACACCAGAAATTCAAACAACTGTTGGAAATAAAGATGCTAAAGAATTATTTACTCTTGAAAAAGGAGTAACTAAAGTAAGAGTATATATGTGGGTAGAAGGACAAGATGTTGACTGTGAAAATAATGCATCAGGTGGACAAATTTCTTTCACTCTACAATTTGCTAAGAAGTAAGCCATTTAATTGGCTTTTTTCTTTAAACTATTATATTAGGAGACGAAATATAGATGAAAAAAGTAGCTTTAAAAACGTTAATTATAACATTTATAATAAACGCAATATTGGGTATTTCAATTATAATTTTGAACTTATGGAATGATATTACTAGTAAAATACTATTGACAACAGTTACTATATTTGGATTTAGTATTCCTTGTTTAATATGTTCAACAAATTATGAAAAAGCAAAAAATAAATTAATACCTATTATAGGAATGACAATTTGTTTTGTAAGTTGTATTTACTTTTTATTATTGATTTGGGAAATTTTTAATTTTGACTTTTTTGATAATTTGTTATGGAAGTTTGCATTAACTTGTATTTTACTTTCTATATCTTTTGGCCATATATGTTTATTGTTACTGATTAATTCGACAGAAAAGATAGTTAAAATCTTTAGAAATAGTACAATTACTTTATCAATTATTATGGACTTATTCCTACTTATTGAAATTTTTGTTGAAACAGAATTAAATTGGAAATTGTTGTCTATACTTGCAATATTAATGGTTCTTGGAACTATTGTTACCCCTTTATTAGATAAGCTTAATTCTAGAACTAACTCATCAAATAGTCATACTAATGATGATAAATATCTAAAATTAGAACAACTAAAAAAACTATTAGATGATAATGCTATTACACAAGAAGAATATGAAACTGAAAAAAATAAAATTTTAGATGGCAAAAAGGCATAGATAATGAATTAAAATATACAATATAAAAGACACATGGAATTGTAGTTTCTTTTGGTCGAGTAACTATATTAACATATCATGTGTCTTTTTTGTGATACTTTGATGACTTTTCATTAGAAATTTGGTACAATTAGTATGGTGATAGTATGAAGATAATTAAAAGTTTAGGAATGGTTTTATACTTGATATTGATAATAATATTAACAGTATGCTTATTTACAATTAATCCTTTTAAAGGAAGTAAGATAGGTAATAGAACTATAATTAGTTTATCTAATAATTTAAAAAGTTATAAGAAAGGTAGCTTACTAATAGTTACTAAAGAAAAAATAAAAGTAGGCGATAATATCTTATACTATGATACTAGTAAGGGTAAGAAGAGTTTAAAAATTACTAATGTAAAAAAAATAATTAATACTAATCAAACCGAAACTACCTATGTTGTTAAAAATAATTTATTTTTATCTGATGAATATGTTTTAGGTACTGATAAAACAATTAAAAGTATTCCTTTTCTTGGTTATATTTATAGTATTTTAATTAGTAGTATTGGTTATTTAATAGTAGTAATTATTCCTATTACAACTTATTTTATTATGACTTTAAGGAAAAGACAAAATGCCTAAGATTAGAGTTAGAAAAGTATCTAAGAATCTTAAACTATTTATTATTATATTTACTATACTGATTATGAGTCCTTTAGCAGTATCATTAGCAAAGTATGTATATAGTAATATCTTAGATATATACTTTGCTAGTCAAGACTTTTACTTTGAAAGTGATAAGTTAAAAAGAGATGGAACCATTTACTCATTAGATTACTGGAATGGGGTAGATCCTTATGAGATTGCTATTAATCTAAATAGTTATAAAAATAATAGTTTAAAAAGTTCTACTGATATAGATTACTTAGTTAATTATAATTGTCCTAGTAATGTTACTTGTAATGTTACAAAGACTAAAGGAACTATTTATAAATCTTCAAATAATGATATTTTCTATCTAACAATAATTCCAAAAGAACCATTTAAAGATGGAGAAAGCGTTAGTGTTGATTTATCAGCTTTATCTACTAGTCCTTATAAGAAAAGTTTATCTGCTACTTTTAAATTAGTAGTAGGTAAATATGGATTAAGTCATGAGATAAGTGATAGTAGTAATAATATTTATCTAGAAGTAAAAGTTACTAATACCATAGAATCTTATACTATTAAAAAAGCTTTTTCAACTTATAAAGTAGGGGATAGTATAAGTATGGATGTTTATAATAGCTTAACTAAAGAAGAGAAAGCTAACTGTGTATCAGCTAGTATAACTATTAGTTTTGATCCAAATGTTGTTTATATAAATAATAATAGTACGACTTTTCTAAATGGTTATGATATAAAAACTACTAAAATAAATAATTATGATTATGTTAATAAATTTACATTTAATATGGATGCAAATACTAGTAGTGTAGTAAAGCTTTATAAGAAAGATAAAACCAAAGATTATTCAAATAGTGGTAACAGTATTGTAAATGTTACTTATAGTTATTAGGAGTGATGAAGTTTGAGTTGTAATATAGTAAATGAATATATAGATTTTTCAAGAAAAACGATTAAGAGTTATTTAAAAACAATCTTAGAGCATTACTATGATCAAGATATTTATGATGATTTAATTAATGCTTATATAAATACTAGATACTATAATATGTATCCTGTAACTAGTAAAAGATTTGAAGTGAATATTGTTTATTATCTAAAGAAATCTATTGCTCATACAAAAGAAGAAAGTTCAAAAAATAAAGCTAAAGCTAAGTATATGTTTCAAATATTTAAATATATTTTATATTTTGATAATGTTAGGGAATGTGAATCAGTAAGAGTATTAATTAAAGAGATAGATGATTACCGAAAAGACTTAGGTTTAGTAGATGAAGACTTTGAAAGTAAGTTTTATAATATGCTAAAGAATGATTTATTAGCTAAAAAAGAGTTTATTGATAGTTTTAAAGATAAGAACTTTAATATAAATTATTTAAAAGTAAAGAAACAAATATTTGATTGTCAATTAGTTCATAATATTAAATTTTCTAAATTATATAGTGAGTATGCTATTAATAAGGTCTTAGAAACTAAAGAGATAGGGGAACAAAAATTATTTGTTACTTATTCAGTAGTTACTACTAAAATATTACAAGACATTATAAAAGGAAACTTTACTAAGAAGTATTTAGTTGACTATATAATTGATTTAGATAATAAACCAAAGAAGAAGAAAAGATTATTAACTATTATAAATAATGATATAGTTAAAGAGAAAATAGTATTAAAAATAAATTATAATGATTATATAGCTAAGAAAGAAGAAGTATATAATCTAACTAGAGAAGGATATCATATAGCTATTATTATGAATGATAGTAGAAAATTAGATGATGATACTAAAAGACTATTAAAGGCTTTTACTTATCTAATTGTTAGTGATAATGATATTTATGAAAAGTTACAAGATGAATTTGAATTATTATATATACCTAGTTAGGAAGTGGGAAAATGGATACATTATTTAGATTTTTATATGAGTTTTTAGCTCAATTTTTTGGGGGATTTGCTATTGTCTTAAAAGCTACTATGGAAGCTTTAAAACAGACATTTAATTTTCCTGCCTATCTGAAAATAATTGACTTTTATAAAGATGATTTTAATGGACCAGAATGGTTATTTGTTGGTTTAGTTATTATTAGTTTAATAGTAATAGTAGTAGGGGCTTTATTTTTAATTATTTTCTTAATTAAAAAGTATCTTCGCTTTAGAAAGACAGTAGTTGAACAAGAAGAGTTACTTAATGAAGTAGCTAAATTAAATGATGAAGTATCATCCCTTGTTAAAGAAAAAGAAGATATTCTAGCTATGAAAGTATCTCATCTAGGTTTAAAACCAAATGAGAATGAAACAGTAGAAGAAGAAGAGACTAGTGATAGTAAAGAAGCAGGAGATGGATTCCGTTTTGCTAAGTTAAAAGCCTTAGATGATAGTTATGCTACTTATAAGATTAAAAATTATAATGATAATTTTACTTTAGAAGAGTTAGTTGAACTATTTAGAAACTTTGCAGCTAGCCAGTTAAAACTATATTATAAAAGTTAAATGGTAAGAATATTTCTAGCAGGACTTGCTTCTACTAAATTAATAATCTTACAAGGTATTTCTGGTACTGGTAAAACATCTTTAGCTTATGCTTGGGGAAAGTTTTTAAAACATGACTCTTGTGTTGCATCTGTTCAGCCTTCTTGGCGTGATCGTACTGAGTTATTTGGTTATTTCAATGAATTTACAAAGAAGTTTAATGAGACTGAAGTGTTAAAAACTATCTATGAAGCTGGTTATACAGATGATGTATTTACAGTAATTCTAGATGAAATGAACATCGCTCGTGTTGAGTATTACTTTGCCGAGATGTTATCTATTCTTGAAATGCCTAATAAAGATGAGTGGTTAGTAGAGTTAGTATCTAGTTCTTGGGCTAATGATCCAAAGAAACTAATAGATGGTAAATTAAAGATAAGTCCTAATGTTTGGTATATTGGAACTATCAATAATGATGATTCAACCTTTATGGTAACAGATAAAGTATATGACCGTGCTATGCCAATAGATATTAATGATAAAGGAGAAGTATTTGAACCAATTGATACACCAGCCCAAGATATAAATTATTCTTATATAGATAAATTATTTACTGATGCAATTAGTAATAATCAAATAAGTGAAGATACTCTAAACAAAGTTGAACAAATGGATAATTATGTTATTAAACATTTCCGTATAGCTTTCGGTAACCGTATTGTCGCTCATATGAAGAAGTTTGTTCCTGTTTATGTCGCTTGTGGTGGTGAAGAAGTAAGTGGAGTAGACTACTTTATCGCTCGTAAAATCTTAAGAAAATTTGAACAATTAAATGTTTCTTATATTCGTGATGAGATAGATGGCTTTATTGAATTTCTTGATAAGACCTTTGGTAAAGATCAAATGAAAGAATGTATTGATTACTTAAAACGTCTTAAGAAACTAGCATAGTAGGGGGAAATATGAATATTACAGAATTATATAATGAAATAGATGATAAAGAAAAAAATCATTTTGATAATAATCTTACATCAAACTTACAAGTTACTAGAAAGGAACATAAAACTAGTTATGATGATTCTTGGTTAACTAAGATGGAAGGAGCTATTAAATATATTGATAATATCTTAAGAAATCCTAATAGATTTATTGTTAATGAAGAAGAAATAGTTAAAATAGAACTAGCTAGAAGAATAACAGTAGAAAGTATTAAACACTTATCAAGAAACACTAACTTTATTCAAGAATATGATGCTAAAACAGGGGAAGTAAAGCCTTCTAAGATATTAAATATTAATAAGGAAGAAAGTTTTAATACCTATGAAAATAGATTTATCTTTACCCTTATTAATAATATGAAAATGTATGTCGAGAGAAAGAAAAATGAAAATATAAGTGCTAGTAATAGTGATTCTAATATAAGTTTAGTCTATCAAGGTAGTAGTAAAATTTCTAAAAATAATATTGAAATGAATCTAACTATAAGTGAAAAAAGTAAAGCAAGTGGAAATAGTACAGATGAGTTACTAGAGCGAATTACTAAAATAGAAGAAGAAATTAAGAATCTTACAGGTAGTGATATTTATAAAAATCTTGCTAAACTTCACGTTGCTCCAGTTGTTTCTCCTATTAAGAAGACTAACCTTATTTTAAAAAATGTAAACTTTCAGTATGCCTTAGACTTATGGAATTATTTACAGACACACATGGAAGCTAGTACTAAACAAGAAAGTATTAATAAGAAGTATAATGATAATAGTAAATTAAAAGAAATGATGGATGAGTCTTTTATATTGAATTATAAGATAATGGAAACTTTAAAAGAAAATAAAGATTCTAAAGAAGTAAAAGAAGTAGAGAGTAAAGTTATTAATAATGCTATTAACCAGTTAATGAGCTTAAAAGATGAATTGTCACTAGATGATATTGTTAAGTTAATTGGGGATGAGTATGTTAAAGTTAAGACTAAGAAAGTACTAGATACTAGTGAAATATCTAAAGCTTATAAAGAAGCTGTTAGTGATTATATGGAAAAAGAACATGAATTAAAGGTGGTAAGATGAAAAAAATTAGTGATGTTTTGAATAATGGATTTATAAAGTTTCTTTTTAATATAGTTAAAACTATAGTATGGATAATCGTTATATTAATAGTACTCATTATCTTAGTTCAAAGAATCTTTAATAATAAAGTTAGTATTGGAAGTTATAGAATGTTTACAGTAGCTACTGGTTCTATGGTTCCTGTTTATGATGTTAATGATGTTATAATATCTAAAGAAATACCTCTTGAAAAGATTAATCGAGGAGATGATTTAGTATATCTTGGTGAAAAAGATGATTATAAAGGAAAGATAATTACCCATAGAGTTGTTGATATTAAAGGAACAAGTGGTAACTATAGATTTACTACTAAAGGTATAGCAAACCCTGATAATGATCCAGAAGTAGAAGGCAAACAAGTATATGGTATTGTTGTAAAAAAACTAGTTATTTTAAGTTTCTTTAGTCATATTTTAAATAATGCCTATGGATTATACTTTTTAATAATTCTACCAATTGCTTTCCTTATCTTTTTAGAAATACTAGATAAGATTAAGGAAGTGGAAAATGAATGTGAAGGATAAAATATTATTTTTAAAGAAAAGACTTAGAAGAAGAACTTTATTCTTTTTAATACTTACTTTAATGGCTAATACTTTTGCTTGGTTTATTTACAGTAATAAAGTATCTAATAATATTACAACAGGTGTTAAATCTTGGAAGATAAACTTTAAACAAGATGGGGTAGATATAGTTAATAATGTTGAGTTTAAAATAGATAGTATTTATCCAGGTATGCCAGATTATACTAATTCTTTAAGTATTACTAATATCGGTGAGACAGCTGCTAATATTAGTTATGAAGTAGAAGAAATTAAGATTTTAGATGAATTTTATAATAGTGATATGTATTCATCTACTGATTTAATTAATAGATTAAAGGATAATTATCCATTTAAGATGAATTTTTCTATTAATAATCAGGAAGTAGGAACTGGTCAAACTAGTGAGTTTACTTTTTCTCTTGTTTGGCCATATGAATCTGGTCATGATGAAGCGGATACTTATTGGGGAAAGAAGTCAGCATCTTTTAAGGAACAGTATCCTGATAAAGAACAAATTGCTATTAAAGTTAAGATAATAGCAGGACAGAAAGAAAGTTAAGAGTGCTTGACTTTCTTTTTATTACACTATCATCAAATAGGGTAACAAAATCACCTTGTCCACCAATGAATGCTGAACTCATTGCAGCAAAAGCAATAGAAGTATCTATATTAACATCTTTCTTAGGATCTATATTATGTTCTTTTAAAGCCCATTCAAAAGTCATTTCTGGCATACCACCTGCACGCCCACCAATTACATCTTTTCCTTTTAAGTCATCAAGAGTAAAGTTATTAATTTTTTTTCTTGATACTATAAATGATCCATCTTTTTGGGTTAATTGAGCGAAAGTCTTTAGATAATCCTTTTCACCACCATTATAAACATAAATAGTAGTTTCACTACCAGCAAAACCAATATCAGCATCTCCTGATAAAACAGCAGCACTAACTTTATCAGCTCCTGGAGTTAAAATAAGATTAAGATTAATTCCATTATCTTTAAAGTAACCTTTTTCTATAGCCACATACATAGGGGCATAAAAGATAGAGTGAGTAACTTCTGCTACTATCACCTCATGGACAACCCATATAATTTATATAGATATTTTCACCATCAGATTCTATAGTGTTTACAAGGGATTTTATCATTAATCTTTTATCAACTATATTTAGACTGTCAAATGAACTCATATATTTATTAATTATATTTAGAGCAAGAACAGTTACCTCATCTTTATCAATCTCTTTTTCCATTTCTTTAGATAATTCTATTATTCTTTTTTCTATTTCTAAATTTTTAGATTTAATACTTTTTATTTGTGCTGTTATATCAGCGATAAGTTCCCCATCAATAATAGCCATTTTATCTATTAGAGCTTCTACTTTTCTTTTGTTTCTTGATAGAATAGTGTTTAAAGTTTGCAGTTCATTTATTCTTTTATCTGACTCCTTTTCTTTATTATTGATGAGCAACTTTATCTTATTTATTAACATATTGGTAGGAAGTTTCAATTCACTAATTTTTTCAATAACTATCATATCAGTTTCAATACCATTTATGTTTTTACATTTACAAAGTCTTTTACGACTTTTTTCTTTAAGCACACAAAGATAAGAGAAATTCCTTTTATTATCAATTGTTACTGTATTTCTAAGTCTAGGTCGCATATAGTTACCGCAATGTTTGCATCTTATTATACCTGATAAAATCGAAGTATTTTGTCTTGGCACTCTACATCTTTTGTCTTTATTATTCACTATCAAATTCCATACCTTAATAAACTGCTGACTCGGTATTATTCCTTGATGTTTACCAACTGCTATAATCCATTCAGTAATATCTTTATACGATTTAGTTTTGCCCATTAGTTCTTCACGTTTATTATAAGCTAGTAATCCATTAATACCATTACACTTTTCTATGTCAGTTTCGTATATTGTTACATTCATCTTTTCAAAGAAATCTTTAATTTTGTTATCTGCTACTACATAAACAGGATTTTTTAAAATTGTAATTAAAGAAAATCTAGTAAAGTTATTACCGTTTCTTGTTTTTATTCCTTTCTGTAAAAGATAAACCTCTAGCTTGCTTAAACTTTTTAACTCACACATTTTATTCCAAATAAGTTTTATTATTTCTGCTTCTTCAAAAACTATATCAAGCTTATATAAGTTCTTTCTTTTACCATCTACTGATAAAGTTTCTACTTTCTCAGATTTATATCCAAGAGGGGTATTACCACCTAACCATCTTCCTGTTTTAGCAAGTTCATACATATTATCCCTTATTCTCTCTGCAATTGTGTCTCTTTCTAATTGAGCAAAAACAGACGATATCATAAGCATAGCTCTTCCCATTGGTGTAGAAGTATCAAAGTTTTCAGTAACTGATATAAAGTCAGTATTATATTTTATAAATTCGTTTTTTAAATTACAAAAATCAGTAACATTACGACTAATCCTATCTAGTCTATAAACAATTACACATTTGATTTTTTTATTTCTTATATCCTTTATCATCTCTTGAAATTGTGGCCTATTGGTATTATATCCTGTAAAACCTTCGTCTTGATAAATCTTTATATTTTCCTCTTTAATATTATACTTATTAATTAGTTGGTTTTTGCATAGTTCTATTTGATTTTCTATACTTTCACCCTTACCAGTAAACTTTGATTTTCTACTATAAATAGCATAAACAAGATAATTAGAAGTATTATTATTCATAACATTATCCTTTCTTATATAGTGTATTAATTTATTTTTATATTATTATTATGAAAGAAATATTAACTATAGGTAATTAAATTATTTGCTTTTAAATCAAGAATAAATAAAATATTAGACTTTGCATAGAATTAACTATAAAAGTTGGTGATATTGGTTTGCAAGTATATATTAATTATCCTAAAACCGAAGATGAAGAACTATTACTTAATAATTTAGCAATCTTTAAGGCTAAGCTTATATTAAAAAGTATTGAAGATTTAAATGTTGATGATAAGACAAAAGAAATAGTTTTAGAAAAAGTACTTGAAATTTTAGATAATATGTCTAATAATAAAATTAAAGTTTAAAAACGATAGGAGTATTGTTATGTATAGTATATTATTTAGTAGAATAGAAATGGGCATGGATTTAGTAAAAGAGGAAATAAAAAAGATGCTACCTGAAAATGCTAGAGTGGCAATTTTTCCATGGGCTTTTCCTGTTGAATTAAATGCTGAAAAATTAGAAACGGAGTTTTTTAAAAAAGGAAAAAGAAGATATAATAGGTATATTAATGAATTGAAAAAATTAGGAATAGATGAAGATTCTATAATCATTTGTAATTGTTATAGTGATTCAAAAGAAAAATTGAAAAAAGTAATAAAGGAAAGCGATTTACTACTACTACCTGGTGGTAATCCAGAAATGTTTTTTCAGAAGGTCGTACATGATACAGATTTACTATATGATATTAAATATTATAATGGAATTATAATAGGGGAAAGTGCTGGAGCTGAGTTACAATTAAAAAGATATTTCATAACTGCCAAAAATAATTATTACAAGTATTTTGCATTTTATGATGGGTTTGGCATATTAGATGATCCATTCTATTTTGATGTACATTCAAGTAATAATAAAATATATTTAAACAAATTAGAAAAAGTTGCCCAGCAAACTAAAAAGACTGTTTATGCAATTTATGAAGATGGGGCAATTATTTATAATAGAAAAACAAAAGAAACTAAAGTATATGGAAATGTAAAGAAATTTGATTAGTAATTAGCACAACACTTTTATAAATGACCATGATGTTATGGTAGCTTCTGCTAAAGTAACATCGGTATATTCCTTCTTTTCATCTTTCTTCTTATTGAAATTAAATAATACTGAACAAGCTAGGACAAAGACAATTAGAATAGAACCGATATACAAAATATTTTTTTTCAAACTAAATCCTCCTTTCAGTTCAAAGTATTATATGTATATTTGTTTTTGTTGTTCCTTTAAATGAATTTAGTTATAATAGATTTAGGAGCTGATAGGTATGGTATATGAAGAGTTAAAAAATAAATTTGAAGACTTAAGTGATGATGATAAAAATGCTTTATTAATATATAAATCAAGATTAGGTAGAGCGATTAATTCACTAGATATAGAAGAAAAAGAAGTAGTAGATGTATATAATAAATATAAAAGATTATTAAGTAATCCTGCTAATATGTTTATGTCCTTTACTGTTTTTAAAGATGTGTCATTTTCATCTCTTGATAGTTTTAAAGAAAGTCTTATAAATATTAAAAATAAGGTATTAAATATTAATTTAACTTTAGATGAAGATACTACTGTTTATCGAGCTTTTTCTCTAAGTGATGATAGTGAAGAAGAATTATTATCAAAAAGTGAATTAATATCTACTAGTTTAGATATTGATACTTGTGATGACTTTCTAGTAGCAGGTAATAAAAGACACTATCTATATCAAATAAACTTAAAGAAAGGTGGAAAGGTAGCTATTTGTCCTTATGCTATTTTACTAGATAGTAAAAGTGATAGATTGATATTATCAAAAAGTCATGATCAAGAGGAAATACTTTTAAATAAAGAAAACTACTCTTTTGATATAGTAAAAACTACTACTAAAGAACTAGATAATAATGAAAAATTAGTAATAAGAGTACTAGATTCAGAAATATTAGAAAAAACTAATACGAAGAAAGTTTAAATTTTTAAAAAGTTATTGTTTTATTAAAATATATATTTATATAATACACTTAGAGGTGATAGATGCATGAATATAGAGGTATTAGAATACTTAATGAAAAGAAGGAAAATTAAGAGTTATTATCAACTGGCTAAAGATGCTTGTTTTCCTTATACAACATTATTAGATTTAACTCATAATAAAAGTAATAACCTAACTAATATCAAAACTTTGGCTAACTATTTTGATATAGACTATAGATTCTTACTTGAAGGTACTACTTATTGTACACTAATAGATGAAAAAAATAGAGTAAAAACCTTTCTACCTTTAGATAATTTAGAAAGAAGTAATGTTTTTGCTACTGTTTTAATGGGAAATTACTAAAATGAGGTGTAATCTTCTTTTTTTTATGATAGAATATGGTATGGAGTTGATAACATGGGATTTTTTGACAAGATAAAACAAAAATTTAAAAAAGAAGAAGTAAAGAATGAAAAGGCAGTAGAAGAGAAAAAAGAAGTATATGATAAAGGATTAAGTAAGAGTAGAAAACAAGTGACATCACTTCTTTCTGATTTAACTCATAGATATACAAAGATTAATGAAGAGTATTTTAATGAACTAGAAGAAATATTAATAATGGCTGATATTGGTGTTAATACCGTTATGAAGTTTGTAGATAGACTTAAAGAAAGAGTTAATCATGATAAGATTACTGATCCAGAAGAGTTAAAAGAAATGATAGTAGATGAATTATTTATCATTTATGTTGATGGAGAAGTATTAACTACTAAACTAGAAACTAGAGAAGAAGGTCCTACTGTTTATTTATTTGTTGGGGTTAATGGAGTAGGAAAGACTACTACTATTGCTAAACTTGCTAATAGATTCGTAAAAGATGGTAAGAAAGTATTATTAGTAGCAGGAGATACTTTTAGAGCAGGAGCTTATCAACAATTAAAAGAGTGGAGTGAAAGAACAGGAGCATACTTCTATGGTAGAGAAGGAGCAACTGATCCATCTAGTGTTATCTATGAAGGTTGTGAACTGGCTTTAAAGGAAAATTATGATTATGTCTTTATTGATACTGCAGGACGTTTACAAAATAAAGCTAATTTAATGAAAGAATTAGAAAAAATGAATAGAGTTATTAATAAATTAATACCAAACTCTCCAACAGAAACACTACTAGTTCTTGATGCTTCCACTGGTCAAAATGGTATTAAACAAGCAATATCTTTTAAAGAAATAACTAATATCACAGGTATTGTTCTTACTAAAATGGATGGAACTGCTAAAGGTGGAATAGTACTGGCTATTAAAGAAGAAGTAGGAGTTCCTGTTAAGTTTATTGGTTTTGGTGAGCGAGCAGAAGATCTACAAGAGTTTGATATTGAACAGTATATTTATGGATTATTTAAAGATTTCATGGAGGAAAAATGAAAAAAAGTATTACAAAGATAAATCCTAAAGCAAAGGAAAAAAACAAAAATAACACAAAATTATTTATTACTATTCAGTTTATTCTTACCATATTATTATTAGTATTTGGAATATTATCGCTTATTTATAAAGATTTATTTTTCTATTTTAAATTACTTCTTGGTATAACAATTATAGATATGGGTATTAATAATCAACTAATTTATAAAAGACTATATGCTACCTATGTTTATCTAGGAGTAGGTGTTATTATTCTACTAGTGACTTTCTTTGGAGCATGATATGGAAGAAATACTATATTATACAACATTATTTGACTTATATGGTGAATTATTAACTAGTAAACAGCAAGATTATTTTAAAGACTATTATTTTAATAATTTATCATTATCAGAAATAGCAGAAAATTATGAGATAACTAGAAATGCTGTTTATAATCAGTTAAGAGAAGCTAGAGAAAAACTAGAACATTATGATAAAATATTAGAATTATCTATTAAGCAAAGAAAAGTAAAAGAAATATGTGATAGGATAAATGATAATGATTTAAAAAAAGATCTAAAAGACATATTTGATTTATAATTCTTTGCTTTTTCTTTAAATGTATAGTAAAATTAAGAAAGTTTGGGAGTGATTATATGTTACAAGTAAATAATGTTAGTTTAAGATTTGGAAAGAGAACTTTATTTGAAAATGTTAATTTAAAATTTGTAGATGGAGCTTGTTATGGGTTAATTGGGGCTAATGGTGCAGGAAAAAGTACTTTTCTAAAATTATTAACAGGAGAATTAGAAACTACTACTGGTGATATTGTTACTGGAAAAAATGAAAGAATATCTGTTTTAAAACAAGATCACTATCAGTTTGATGATATGCGTGTTTTAGATGTAGTTATTATGGGAAATGATAAACTATATAAAGTAATGAAAGAAAAAGAAGAATTATATTCTCATACTGAGTTTACCGAAGCAGATGGCTATCGTTTAGCAGACTTGGAAGCAGAGTTTTTAGATATGGATGGTTGGAATGCTGAAAATGATGCAGCTATTTTACTAAATAATTTGGGTATAAAAGATGAATATTATGATAAAAAAATGAGTGAAATACCAGTTAAACTAAGAGTAAAAGTACTACTTGCTTCCGCTCTTTTTGGTAATCCTGATATCTTATTATTAGATGAGCCTACTAACAGTTTGGATTTAGATGCTATTAACTGGTTAGAAGAATTCTTGATAAACTTTCCTAATACTGTAATAGTAGTTAGTCATGATAGATATTTCTTAAATAAAGTATGTACCCATATAGTAGATATAGATTTTGGTAAGATGAAAATGTATATTGGTAATTATGATTTTTGGTATCAATCTAGTGAGTTGGCTCTTAAGCAAATGAAAGAATCTAATAAGAAAAAAGAAGAAAAAATAAAAGAACTACAAGACTTTATTGCTAGATTTTCTGCTAATGCATCTAAGAGTAAACAAGCAACATCAAGAAAAAAGATGCTTGAGAAAATTGAATTAGATGAGATTGTACCATCTTCTAGAAAATATCCTTTTATTGAATTCAAAATCACTAAACAAGTGGGCAAAGAAATATTAAAAGTAGAAAACTTAATTAAAGAAGTAGATGGGGTAAAAATTCTAAATAAAATATCATTTACTGTTTTAAAAGGTGATAAGATAGCAATTGTATCTAATAATGATTTAGCAAAAACAACACTATTTAATATCCTAGCGGGAATTGAAAAGTTTGATAAAGGACAAGTACTATTTGGAAAGACTATCTCTCCAGCTTATCTTCCACAGGATAATAGTTCTTATTTTGTTAAAGATGAAAGTATTCTTGACTGGATTAAACAATATAAAAAAGTAGATGATGATACTGAACTAAGAGGTTTTTTAGGTAGAATGTTATTCTCTAAAGAAGATGTATTTAAAAAAGTAAACGTTTTATCAGGTGGAGAAAAAGCAAGATGTATGCTTAGTAAAATGATGTTAGAAGAACCAAATTTCTTAATATTAGATGAACCAACTAACCATTTAGATCTAGAGAGTATTACTTCACTAAATAAAGGTTTAGAAAACTTTGATGGAGAATTAATATTAACTTCACGTGACCATGAACTTAATCAAACTGTATGTAATAGAATAATTGAAATTAAAGATGATGGTACTATAATTGATAGAAGATTAACTTTTGATGAATATTTTAATCAATAGTTTACACTAAGGGACAAATATTATATAAATTATATTGCCTTTTTCTTAATTATAATTTATTATTAAACTAGGAGATGAGAAGAATGGAAAAGAAAAAAAATGGAATTGTTATCGCTCTTATAGTAGTAATCGTTTTATTGCTAAGTTATATAGGCTATATAAGCTTTTTTAAGGTTACTAATAAGAATGAAACAGTAACTAGTGATAAGAAAAAAGTTGATACTGGTAGTAAGGATACTACAACAACTAAAGATGAAACATTAGATATTAATAGTAGTTTAGTACAAGGATTATATAATAAAGTAGTACTAACGGGAGATACTTTTTATAAATACTGGTTTTATAATAATTCTAATAATTATCAAGTAAGTAATGCTAGTGAATCTAGTAAATTAGCTTTAGTTTATCATAATTTAAAGAAGTCTGATTTTTCTATTATTCAAGATGCAACAAATGTTAAAAAGAATATTACTTTAGATAATAGTAATTACACATTACAAGAGAATAGTTCTACTGGATTTATTCCATATGAAAGAGTAGAACAAACTTATAAAGAATTGTTTGGTAGTAGTGATACTCTAAATAAGAGTGAGCCTATGCGTGTAGGACCTTATGTAACAGAATACTATGTCTATGATGAAAGTGTTAATGGTTATGTAGATTACTTAACAGTTGGTGGAGGAGCTACTGGTAGTTTCTATCATGGAGAAGTTACTAAAGCAGTTAGAACAGGCGATACTATTGTAATAACTGAGAAGGCAGATTTTTCAGAAAATGATGATGGTGCTGGAAAAATAACTTCTACAGAAAATTATGAATATACTTTCAAATTATCAGGTGATACATATTCATTTGTATCAAGAATAAAATTATAGAATTTATTGTATTAGTAAAGGCTAAAAGGAATAACTGATTTTTCGGTTCTTCGAATTTAGTGTGAAAGAGGCATAGCTTTCTTTCCACTTTTTTTTGTGTCATAATGCCTAGCAAGTTATACAATATTTATTATGATAAAAGTGATAAAAAGATTGGTGTAGATATAAAAAATATGACTTTTTTAGTACGGGAAAAGTTAAAATATTAAGAAGTTATT
>FR901074.1:34143-68361 GCA_000438295.1 Clostridium sp. CAG:451 | reverse complement strand
CCAGTAGGTCCAGTAGGTCCGGTAGGCCCAGTAGGACCCGTAGCACCAGTTAAACCAATAGGACCAACATTACCCTGAGGACCCGTTGGTCCAGTAGGACCAGTAGCACCTGTAGCACCAGTTAAACCAATAGAACCAATATTACCCTGAGGTCCAGTAGGTCCAGTAGGTCCGGTAGGCCCAGTAGGACCTGTAGCACCAGTTAAACCAATAGGACCAATATTACCCTGAGGTCCAGTAGGTCCAATAGGTCCGGTAGGCCCAGTAGGACCTGTAGTACCAGTTAAACCAATAGGACCAATATTACCCTGAGGTCCAGCAGGTCCAGTGGGTCCTGTGGGTCCAGTAGGACCAGTAGCACCTGTAGCACCAGTTAAACCAATAGGACCAATATTACCTTGAGGTCCAGTAGGTCCAGTGGGTCCTATACTTCCTCTTGGAATAGAAAAGTCTAAGATGACATTCTCATTAGTTCCACTATTAGTAACCGAAGCATTACTACCAGCATCAGTTGTAGTAGTAGTTCCTACTGTAATAGTAGCAGCACCAGCTGGTCCAGCAGGTCCAGTGGGTCCTTGTACATAACAAAATTTACATCTTGTTTTTTCTTTATTTTCATTGCAGTTATCAAACATGTTTTTTTCTCCTTTCATTATAGTTTATGCGAGTAAAATACTAGCCTTTAATAAATTTGTCTTATATTCTTTGATTTTGTGATATAATAAATGAAAGAAGTGATATATCATAGGAGTAATAACATTATGTGGAAGTTTAAAATACCAGTCTGAGATGATGAGAATGGCAGAGTCTTTATCTTTAAAAGATGCTCATTTCAAACGAATAGATCTTTCAGACGCTATATATGTGGTTAATAAAGACAAATATATAGGGAACAGTACTAAAAAAGAAATAGAATATGCTAAAAGCCTTAATAAGAAAATTATTTATATGAAATAAAATTAAAGGAGAAAAAATTATGGAAATAAAAAAATATATTGGAATAGTTAAAAATTATCATGGTTGTATGTCAGGATGTAGAATAGAACTCTTATCTAAATTCTATGATGATCATGCTACCTTTCAACAATGGTTTAATCTTTATCCAGAGAGTGAACATATTATTTTAGAAAATACAGAAGAACTATATAACATGTTTTCTATATTTGAGGATAGAAGACATCCAATTACGGAAGAAGAAAAACAAAATATTGAAGAAGGAAAAAAATTGTATAAAAAGTTAATGGGTGATAAATAAAATGATTAAAGAAGAAATATATAATATCTAAATGACAGAAAAATCAATTATGAAATAACTAATCATCAAGCTGTCTATATATAATATGGATGAGTTAGATGATGTTGATTTACCATATAAAGAGTTTGATGCTAAAAACTTATTTGTAAGGGATGATAAGAAAAATAATTATTACTTAATTACCGTTAAAGTAGATAAAAGGGTAGACTTAAAAGAATTTAGAAAAAAGTATCATACTAAGCATTTAAGTTTTGCTAAAGAAGAGGAACTACTTAGCATATTAAATCTTACTTCTGGTTCTGTTAGTCCTTTAGGCTTATTAAATGATAAAGAGAAAAAGACTATTTTTTTTATAGAGAATTACTTTGAAGATAATTCTCTAATTGGTATTCATCCAAATGATAATACTGCTACTATTTGGTTAAAAGCAAAAGACTTGATTACTATTATCGAAGAACAGGGTAATCAAGTTAGTAGGGTTGATATATATTAGATATAAAAATTTTATTAATAAATTAAAGGAACCACTAGTACTAATAATGATTCCTTTTTAATATCAATTTTTATAATATACTTAAGTTTTAGTTATGTAATAAGAAATCAATCATTTGATTAACTTCATTCTCAGTCAACGATATATCTTCACCAACTAATCCAATAATAGGGTGAATCCCATCTTTTTTATGAAAGTCTGAACCGATTGTTGTCTTTAAATTGTGTTTTTTAGCAAAATCATTCCAACGGACTATATCATTATGTTTGATATCATTACGATCTATATAAATATAGTTCGTTTCTATTCCATCTGGTTGCATTTCCATAACTAACTTTTCGATATCTTCTTCTGTTAGATTATCTTCATAACTGTATGCAACAGGATGAGCTAAAATAACCTTGCCACCGGCTTTATGTATAAGAGAAGAGGCTTCTTTTGGCGTAATAGTTTCTTTCTTTACATAAGCAGGACAACCTTCATTCATAATGGTTTCAATAAATTCTCCCATTTGGGGAACATAACCAAAAACTTCCTTTAATTTAGTTTCATTTTCTTTGTTTCCTATTACATCATTGGCAATATGAGCTTTTGTTACGGCATCTATTTTGTCAAGTTCATCTACTGCTACTTTATATCCTAATTCTTCTAGCTTTTTAGCAACATTTCTTAAATATATATGTCTAGCATTTCTTAGATTATATAATTTTTCTCTAAGCTCTTTATTATTTAAATCAAAGTTGTAACCTAAAACATGTATACCACATTTCTTGGTTTTAGTAGAAATTTCTACCCCTAGTATTAATTTTATGCTTTTTTCTTTAGCATATTCAAAAAGTTCCTCATTATAAGCCTCAATTGTATCGTGATCACATATTGCAATAGTACTTACTTTATTTGTTAAAGCCTCATCTATAACTTCTTTTGGCGTTAAAACACCATCTGAACAAACAGTGTGAATATGTAAATCTATTAATTTTTCCATGAACTTATTCTCCTTTTATATAATTTTTGTAACGTTTTATTTTCAAATCTCCTTTTCACAGAATCAGGAGATACTGAATCAAGTATTTTAATGGTTTCTTTTTCTGTCAACTTAGAAGCAACCATATCTCTGGCATAATCGAGCTTTTGTTTTAAAGTTCCTTCAAAGTTAAAATCATTCATACTATATAAGAAATCTAGTGTGAAATTATAAGCTTCATCATCTTTTTGCCATTTTTTTCTTAATGAATCTGGCAGTATAGGTAGATATGGTATAGTATTCGTTTTAACTGAATTAATAACTGTAAAAGGCACTTGATCTAATAGTTTACTTAATTCTGAATATTTTATAACATGAATATCAAGTGGTAGCATTTTTCTAGGCATTTTACCATTTTCCAAATCATTAATAGTTTCTTTAAAATCCTTAATTGTCTGAATTGGATTTACATCCGATGTATGCATATCAAGGGAATCAAATGTTTCCTTCAATTCTTTTTTAGCATCATCTACTTTAGAATCTTCACACACCATCCACATATCAATATCAGGTAAGCGATTTATTATTTTTCTAGGTTTTAATCCTTTTTCTAATCTAGGACAAGGAATGCAGATTTGTTTTAAATCTTCCATATAAGGACCATTTATTGGTAGGCAACTTTCGCAAGGCCATTTTTTTAACTTTGATTTTAATATAGTATTTTTTAATTCCTCATTATAACGCAATTGTTCTTGTATAACAGGTAATTCTCCTTCAAAGTTTTTATCTAGTGCATAAAATGGATAACCAGTTCCAAATGATCCACAATATCCTGTTGTAAACTGCATAACTTCATTAATAATATCAATATTCTTTTTTATGTACATTTTTTTAATACTATTATCTTCAAAATTATTTCTTTCAAATTTATTGGACCCTTCTACTGCTTCTAAACAAATATTCATATAAATTCCCCCTCGTTTTTTAGAAAAGATAGCATGTGTAATATCTATTTACAAAGATATCTTCTCTTTATAATTTACTACTTAATTTAATTTTTGGTATTAATATATGTAAAAATGTGTTGATATTATATCATGAGATAATAACATAAGTCAATATTATTTTGAGTAAAGTGACTGAATTTATGATTAACTTATGATAATGTCTTAAGCGTTAGATATATTTCTTGTTCAATTCTAGATATAATTTTATGTTTTAGTTGCTGTTAGTATTTATTAGATTACTATAGTATTTGGTTTTACCAGTTAAAACACAATCATGGAAATTTTGCTTTTTATAAATATAGTTAATACTGTCATCACCAGGCAAGATTTTTATCATCAAATACTCTATAGTTATTTTTATTTCTTTTAATATTAGGAACTAATCCTTTATTACAATAATACTTTAAACTATCATAAGATAGATTTCTTATTCTACATACTTCTTTCATTGAATATAACATTTTACCACCCCACCTATTTTATTACTTTTTCTTTAACTAACCTTGGAATAGTACGTAACATGTAAGTACATTGATCATTTAGCATACAGTAATTTTCTAATCTACTAAATGATTTGGTTATATCAGAAGATTTGCTATTATCTTTATTTGCTGATAGTAGCTTCTTACTTAACTCTTCTTTAGAATAATCTGATTTGATCTTATTTTGTTTAAATAAATCTTCAATAGTAAGTCTTATTTGTTGCTTTGAGTCTACTTGATTAATCATCTCTTTCATTTTTAGTAGTTGTTCTTTTGTGTAATGATACTTATTTTGAATACATCTATCAAAACAAGTTAGTAATAAATCAGTTTGACTATTGTCTAATAGTTCATAATCTAACATATATGAAACCATATCTAGTTTTTTATCAATCATATCGTATCTCTTATAAAAAGGATCTTCATCATATTCTATTCTTGCAAAAGATCTTGCAAAAAAATCAAATATCGTATAACCAGAAGTGAATGGTTCTATGCCTAAATCAACCTTATAATTATGTAAGATGTAATCTGCTAACTCCAAACCGAAATTTTGTGGATTAACAGCTAAATTACCAAATACAGTTTCGTTTCTTTTATATATACTGTTATATATACTGTTTTCAAACGAATTGGTATAAGTTTTTACATAATTAATATCAAAACTTTTTTCTAATAACTTAGTTTCTGATGCTAAAACAATAAGCTTCAATGATTTCAGAGCATCAACATTAGTTTCTCTTGCTAAGTATATACCCAGCTCATTTAAATTTTCTAAATCTTTAGTAGTATCATTCAATATATGAATTCCACTTTCTACATAACAGTTCATAATAACACCTCTCATTGTTAATTATTATAGCATGGATATTAATAAACTAAAGTTAAAACTTAATAATTCGTAAATTATGATTTTTTAACTTTGACGTATTTATGACTTTCTATATTAACATTTGTAAGAGTTAAAGAATTTAAGTATAAGCCAAAGCATGATAGAGATTTCAACGTAAGCATGAATATAATGTTTGAAGGTTTAAAAATATATATGCAGGACTTAATTTAAAATAAAATTCAGCGAAAAATAATAGGGTGGCGACTATCCGATACTGGTCTTTTGAGAACTTGTTTTCAGTTTTGTTCAAAGAACTTGCTATAATAATTGTAGAAAGAAGGATAGATAATGGAATTTGATAAAGTAATAAGAAAAAGAACGGCTACTAGAAGTTTTAAAAGTGATGAGGTAAGTGATAGTAAGATAAGTAAAATATTAGAAGCAGGAAGAGTGGCACCAACTGCTAAGAATAAACAACCACAATTAGTACTTGTAGCTAAAAGTAAGGAAGCACTAGAAAAGATAGATAAACTAACTAACTTTAGATATAATGCTCCAGTAGTTTTAATTGTTTGTAGTGATAAAGATATAGCTTTTAAAAATAGGGAAAATACTTGCTATATAATAGATGCTACAATAGTTGCTACTCATATGATATTAGAAGCCACTAATCAGGGACTTGATAATATTTGGATAGAGATGTTTGATAAAGAATTGTTAAAGAAAGAATTTAATATTAATGATAATATAGAACCTATTTGTTTGTTACCAATTGGTTATAAAACTGATGATTACCTAGAAAGTCCTATGCATAATGTTAGAAAAGAACTAGAAGAGATGGTAAGATACATGTAAAGTTTAATATTTCTAATAACTAATAATTGACTAATATTTAAGAAAAGACTTAAAATAAGTTAAGAAAGAGGTGTTGGTATGTATCAAGCATATTATAAAAAACAAAGAAGAAAGAGTATAATAATTATTACTTTTTTATTACTTTTTTCTCTTATATCTACTTATCTTATCTATGAAAAGTTTGCAAACTCTAGAGATAAAGACTATGATACAGGAAAGATGGAAGTTGTCTTCCATGAAAAAAATGGTAATGAAATATCACTTGATAAATTTACACCTGTAACTGATGCAATTGGTCTTTCTAGTCCTAGTTATACTTTTACAGTTATTAATAATACTGATAAAAAAGTTAAATATAGTATTAAACTAGTAGCTAATAAAAAGAAAATGGAACAAGATAATTGTGATAATAAACAAATACCTAAAGAGTTACTAAAATTAAGCTTTAGAAAAGATCATCTTCCACCTGCTGCTTATGTTTTATCAGAGTTTCCTAATGATGTTATTTATGAAGATAGTTTAAAACCTAATAGTAGTGAAGATTATTCTATTAGATTATGGGCTATGAATAGTAATTTTACCCTAGATAAGACCAGTCATTATCATGCTTTGATAGAGGTGGTAGAAGAATGAGACTAAATCAAAAAGGATTTGCTGTTTCCACTATTTTATATGGATTACTACTAGTTATGGTTTTTATTATCTTTTTACTTTTAAGTGTAAATAGATTTGAGAGAAGAACTACCAATGACTATGTAGAGCTTATTTCTAAAGAATTAAATGAATGTGTTGCCAATGGTAGTTGTTAAAACTTCTTTTTTTTAGCAAAATGTATTGACAAGTGCTAACTAAATGCATACAATATTATTAGCACTTGAAAAGAAGAGTGCTAAGGTGGTGCTTAATAATGGATATGTTATCAAAAAGACAAGAACAATTATTAAAAATGATTGTTGAAAATTATATAAAGCAAGCAACTCCTGTTAGTAGTAAACAATTATGTAAAAAACTAAAATGTTCTAGTGCTACTATTAGGAGTGAGATGGCAAATCTTGAAGAGGCAGGACTTTTAGAAAAGACACATACATCTAGTGGTAGAATACCTAGTCAAAAAGGGTATCGCTATTATGTAGATAACTTATTGAAACCTAGAAAAATGAATGGTGAAGATATGTTAAATTTACAAATAATTTTGCATAATCAATCATTAGAGTTATCAGATTGTATTTCTAAGAGTTTGCAATTAGTTTCTGATATGACTAGTTATACAGCAGTAGTATTAGGTCAGGCTTCTCATGATAACTTATTAAAAGAAGTTAATGTTGTTCCTTTGGCTGATAATCAGTTAATAATGATAGTAGTGACTGATAAAGGAAAAGTGGAACATAAGACGGTAACACTAGATCAAGTTAATATGAATGATGTTAAGAAAACGGTTGATTTAATTAATAAACTGATAGTTGGTACACCAATAGATGAGATTAGTACTAAACTTGAGTTTGAGATAAAACCAATCATCGGAAACTATGTTGAGCAACATGAAAAATTATATGATGTTATTTATCATGTCTTTGATGATTTAACTCATCCTGATATCAATGTAGTAGGAAAAACAAAATTCCTAGAACAACCGGAGTTTGGTAGTATTGATAAAGTAAAAGGATTGTTTGCTAAGTTAGATGATCAAGACTTAATAAAAGAAATTAAACAAGATAATTCTAATAATATTGAGGTTTATATCGGAAGTGAAAATAACATTGATTCTGATGTAACCGTTATAAAGACTGGCTTTAAAACAAAAAATGAAGAAGGAACAATTGCTATAATTGGACCAAAGAGAATGGAATATGAGCGAGTTATGAGTTTACTAGAATTTATTAAAGATAATATTGAAGGGTGATGAAAATGGAAAAAGAGCATAAAAAGCATAAACATGAGCATAATAATCAAGAAAGACATGAAGAGAAAAAATGTAATTGTGAGAAAACTTGTGCATGTCAAAATGAAAAATGTGAATGTAAGCATGATAAAGTAGAAGAAAGGCAAACGGAAGAAATTGAAAAATTAAGAAATCAATTAACAGAAATCTTAAATGAAAAACAAAGCTTGCTAGAAAAATTACAATATAGTAAAGCAGAAATGATTAATTATCGTAAACGTAAAGAAGAAGAAACAGATAATAAATTAAAGTATGCTAATCAAGATTTAATCTTAGAAATAATACCGGTACTTGATAATTTTGAACGAGCTATTAAGTTAGATGATAATGATTTAACTGATGAGTTATCAAAATTCTTAACTGGTTTTAAGATGATGTATGCTTCCCTTTGTGAAGTGTTAAAAAAATTTGGCGTTGAAGAAATTGACTGTGAGGGTAAAGAATTTGATGCCAATACTATGCAAGCACTAATGACTGATAGTGATTCTAACTTTGAAGATGATATTGTCTTAGATGTATTATTAAAAGGATATCGTTTAAAAGATAGAGTCATTAGACCAGCTAGTGTAAAAGTAAATAAAATAGAGAAATAGAAAAAGGAGATAGGTAATATGAGTAAAATAATAGGTATAGACTTAGGTACAACAAATAGTTGTGTCGCAGTATTAGAAGCAGGGGAGCCAAAAGTAATCCCTAATCCAGAAGGTAATAGAACAACTCCTTCTGTAGTAGCATTTAAAAATGGAGAAAGAATAGTAGGAGATGCTGCTAAGCGTCAAGCTATTACTAATCCTAACACTGTATCATCAATCAAAAGATTAATGGGTACTAGTGAAAAAGTAGAAATTGAAGGAAAGAAATATACACCAGAAGAAGTATCAGCAATGATTTTATCTTATATGAAAGATTATGCTGAAAGTTATTTAGGTGAAAAAGTAGATAAAGCAGTTATTACTGTTCCAGCATACTTTAATGATGCTCAAAGACAAGCAACTAAAAATGCTGGTAAAATAGCAGGACTTAATGTAGAAAGAATCATCAATGAGCCAACAGCAGCAGCACTTGCTTATGGACTTGATAAACAAGAAAAAAATCAAACAATCTTAGTATATGACTTAGGTGGTGGAACATTCGATGTATCTATCCTTGAATTAGGTGATGGTGTATTTGAAGTTAAATCAACTGCTGGTAATAACCACTTAGGTGGAGATGATTTTGATAATAAAATCATGGATTACTTAGTTGAAACATTTAAGAAAGAAAATGGTGTAGATTTATCTAAAGATAAAATGGCTATGCAAAGACTTAAAGAGTTAAGTGAAAAAGCTAAGAAAGATTTATCTTCAATGACAACAACGCAAGTATCAGCACCATTTATCTCTCAAAGTTCTGATGGACCACTTCACTTAGAAATGACTTTAACAAGAGCTAAGTTTGAAGAGTTAATTCATGATCTTGTTATGTCAACACTTGAACCCGTAAGAAAAGCTTTAAAAGATGCTGATATCAAAGCAAAAGACTTAGATAAAGTAATCTTTGTTGGTGGATCAACTCGTGTACCATTAGTATATGAAACAGTTAAGAAAGAACTTGCTATGGAACCATCTCGTGAAGTTAACCCAGATGAAGTAGTAGCAATGGGAGCATCTATTCAAGGTGGTGTATTAACAGGAGATGTTAATGATATCGTTTTACTTGATGTAACACCATTATCACTTGGTATTGAAACATTAGGTGGAGTAATGACTGTATTAATTCCAAGAAATACAACTATTCCAACATCTAAATCAGAAGTATTCTCAACTGCTGCCGATAATCAACCAGCTGTAGATGTACATGTATTACAAGGTGAAAGATCAATGGCTAGTGATAACAAAACACTAGGAAGATTCCAATTAGCAGATATTCCACCAGCACCTAGAGGAGTTCCACAAATCCAAGTAACATTTGATATTGATGCCAATGGTATCGTTAATGTAACCGCTAAAGATTTAGGAACTAATAAAGAACAAAAAATTACTATTACCTCTAATACAACCTTATCAGATGATGAAATTGATAGAATGATGAAAGAAGCAGAAGCTAATAAAGAAGCAGATAAGAAGAAAAAAGAAGAAGCAGACTTAAGAAATGATGCTGAACAAATGATTTTCCAATCTGAAAAAGCTTTAAAAGACTTAGGTGATAAAGTTGATAGTAAAGAAAAAGAAGAAGTAGAAAATATCGTTAAAGAGCTAAAAGAAGCCTTAGAAAAGAACGATATGGATAAAGTTAAAACAATTAAGGAAAGTCTTCAAGAAAAAGCTATGAATTTATCAGCTAAAGTATATGAACAAGCTGCTAAAGAACAACAAGAAAATAGTAATAATGAAACTGCAAATGATGATTCTAAAAAAGATGATGTTCAAGACGCTGAATATGAAGAAAAATAATAATCTAAAAGTTCTAGGTGACTAGAACTTTTAGCCTAATAATAGAAAGAGGATATATGAAACAATATAAGAATAGAGAAGAAGTAGAGGAAAAATATAAGTGGGATTTAACGGAATACTATAAAAGTGATGATGAGTTTTTTGAAACTTACTCTAAACTAAATAAAGAGTTAGATATATTAAAAAATTATGTAGGGTGTACTACTGATTCTTTTAAACTTTATGAATATTTAGATAAAGAAATTAAATATGAAACAGAAATTGAAAGAATGTATATTTATGCTAGTGTAAGAAATGATGAATTGTTAGGACAACCTATTCCTTTAGATATGTTAAATAAAGCTAGCTTATTAATAACTAAATTAAATAATTTAACAGCTTTTTTCAATCCAGAGTTATTAAAAATAACAAGCACTTCTTATAAACAATTATTTATTACTAATAATAAATTAAATGATTATAAGCCATATCTAGATGATATTTATCGTTATAAAGAACACGTTTTAAACGAAGAAGAAGAGAAGTTAGTGACTTCTTTAGTATCTGCTACTGATGATTTTAGTAATATTTATTCTAACTTGCTTAATGGTGAACATAATTATGGTAAAGTAACAATTAATGAACATGAGAAGGTTGAGCTAACAACAACTAATTCTCGTTTTCTTAAAACTTCTAAAGATAGAAAGGTTAGAAAACAAGCTGATACAAAATTATTAAAGAAAGCAAGTGAATATGCTTCAACCTCAGCTAGTCTTTTAAATGGTTATGTTAAACTAAAAGATACATTAGCAGGTATTTATCACTTTAGTGATTCTTTAGAAGCAAAATTATTTTCTAATGAGTTAAATGTTAAAGTATATGACACTTTATCAAAAGTAGTTAGAGAAAATGTTTCATCATTACAAAGATATTATAAAGTAAGGAAGAAGATACTTGGTCTAGATGAATTATATACTTATGATTTATTGGCAAAACTTTCTAATTCTACTAAAGAATATTCAATAGAAGAAGCACAACAAATTGTAAGAGAAGCTTTAAAACCATTAGGAGAAGATTATTTAGCTAAGTATGATAAGATAATTAAGAACAGGTATATTGATTACTGTCAATATAAAGGAAAATGTAGTGGCGGTTATTCTATTAGTGGACATGAGAATAATTCAAGAATACTCATGAGCTATAATTATGATTTTGAATCTATTTCAACTATTGCTCATGAAGCTGGTCATAATATTAATCATCAGTATTTAATTGAAAATAATTTTCTACCTTACCGTGAGAATGCTATAATTAATGCTGAAGTTACTTCCTTAATAAATGAATGTTTACTTGCAAATTATATGATTAAGAATGCTAAAACTAAAGAAGAGAAGATACTTGGACTTGAAAATATTATTGGGGTTATTGAATCTAACTTATTTGGAGCTACTCGCGAATGTGATATGGAACGTTTAATGTATGAACGTGTTCATAATGGTAATTGTTTAACAAAAGAATTTATGAGTAAAATAACTAAAGATTCACTAAAATACTATTGCGGTAAAGAAGTTAAACTAACTAAATATAGTTCATATAACTGGATATATAGAAGTCATTATTATATGAACTTCTACTTATATAGCTATGCTATTTGTATATCAGTAGCATCCCACTTAGCAAGTGATATATTAAATGGTAATAAAGAAACACTTGATAAATATTTAAAATATATTAAAACTGGTTCAAATGTTACTCCTCTTGATACTTTTAAAATATTAGGTGTAGATTTAGAAAAAGAAGATGTTTATCTAGATGCTATTAAATATTTTGATAGTTTAGTAGATGAACTTGAAGAATTAACAAAATAGGAGGTGTAATTATGGCAACTAAAAGGGATTATTATGAAGTATTAGGTGTTAGTAAAAGTGCTAGTCAAGATGAGATTAAAAGTGCTTTTAGACGCCTTGCAAAGAAATATCATCCTGATATTAGTAAAGAAGAAAATGCTGAAGAAAAATTTAAAGAAGTACAAGAAGCATATTCAGTACTATCAGACGAGAATAAAAGAAAACAATATGATCAATTTGGTCATGCAGCTTTCCAAGGTGGAGCAGCTGGGGGAAATCCTTATGGTGGTTTCTCATCAGGTGGTTTTGGATTTGATGCCAGTGACTTAGGAGATATTTTTGAAGACTTGTTTGGAGGAGGTTTTGGCGGTTTCTCTAGTGGCAGTAGCAGAACAAGTAGTAGAAAACAACGTGGTAGTGATATGCTACTTAGAATGAATCTTACTTTTGAAGAAGCAGTATTTGGTTGTGAAAAAGATATAGATGTAGATGTAATTGATGAATGTGATAATTGCCATGGAAAAGGCGGCTTTGATGAGAAAACTTGTTCAAGATGTCATGGTAGTGGAACAGTTACGGTAGAACAAAGAACAATTTTAGGTTCATTTGTTACTAAATCAACTTGTCCTGATTGTAAAGGAAAAGGTAAGACTTTTGCCAAAACTTGTTCAGACTGTCGGGGAACAGGTACTGTCAAGGTAAGAAAAACTATCACTGTACACGTTCCTGCTGGAATAGATAATGGAGAAAGATTAAGATTAGCAGGTAAAGGACATGCTTCTCCTAATGGTGGAGAGTCAGGTGATCTATATCTAGAATTTTCTATCAAAGAACATGACTACTTTAAAAGAGACGGTAATGATATCTACTTAGAAGTACCAATTACTATTGTAGAAGCAACACTAGGTTGTAAAAAAGAAATACCAACTATCTATGGTAATATAACTGTATCAGTACCAGCTGGAACTGATAGTGGAACTAAACAAAGAGTAAGAGGAAAAGGTATCAAAGATGATAGAAGAAGAACAGGGGATATGTATATAATCTATCGAGTACAAACTCCTAAAAAACTTTCAAGAGATCAGAAAAAACTATTTGACTCCCTTGCTAATACTGATTTTAAGGATATAGATATTGATAGATTCGATAAATTTACAAGAAAGAATGAATCATAATGATTTGTTCTTTTTTTGACATAATTTTTATATACAATATGTTAGATTATCATTAGGTGATAAAATGAAAAAAGAAAAATGGTGGGGAACAATTCTTCTTCTATTAATAATAATGTTTAGTTTTATAAATAAAGATGATATAACAAAGGATACAGTTTATGTTACTAATACAAATATGACTTTTGAAATAGAAAACTTAACTAAAAAAATTAATATAGATGATATCTCTTATGAAGAAATCAACTCAAAAGAAAAAATATTAACAATTAACAATTCTGAAGAAATAACTTATCAGTTAATAGAGTCTTATTTATCTAGTGATTTCTTAAAAAAATATCCAAACTTTATCTTTAATAATGAAAGGTATCAGATATTTACAGTTATCTATAATAAAGATATTAAGTTATTAAATAATCATTTAGACTATATAAACGAATTACAAGATTTATCTAGTTATTATATCTTCTATGAACCAAAGTTAGATGATGAAATTGTCTTGTTAAAGGTCAGCAAAGGTGTTAGTGAAATAATATTGGGTACAGTAAAAATATAAAAAATGTTGAAAAATGATGAAATAGTTGCTAAAATCTAATTATAGTAAGAAAGGATTGGTACTTATCATTTGTATCAAACAATCATGGCTCACCATAAGATATACAATGATGTTTTGTGAAATGAAGCTACTTTTCTTTCATTTACTTACTAATAATTGGTACCACTTGTCTTACTTTGTATAACAAATAGGAGGAGTGAAATAATGAATAACAAAAAGCAATTGATTTTGTCAATATTTTTGACTTTGATAATAGTTGTTTTAATAATAGGAGTAAGTTATGCAGTTTTTCAATTTGCTGGTACAGGTAAGAGAGAGAATGTTATTACAACCGGCATTATGAGTATGAAATATACAGAATTAAGTAATACTATTAGTTTATCAGGGGCATTACCAACAACAGATGCTACTGGTAAAACAAGATTAAACGATGGCGAGTATTTTGATTTTACAATATCTAGTACTATTCAAGGTAATGCTAATATAGACTGGGAAATAGCAGCAGAAGATGTTACTACTTCATCAAGAAGATTTTATGATGCCTATGTAAAGCTATATTTAACAAAGTTGGATTCCAACGGTAATGAAATAAGTGTTATGGCTCCTAAAAATTATGAAGTAGATGAATTTTCAAATCCTAGAACAGGTAGACCTGCTAACATGATGTGCTTAGCCACTGGTACTATGAGTTCTAGTGATACCACTAAGTATCGTTTGAGAATGTGGATAGATGAGGCTTATAATCCACAAGGAGATGGTGGTGGCCTTGAATTTAGTGTTAAAATTAATGTTTATGGAAAAGAAGGTATTAAGGTAAGTGGAAGTAAAATTAAAGGCTATGACCCATCGATTCATTATGCAGATGATTTTCACGGCTATGATAATTATGTGTATAATATGACAACGGTGGTTACTAAAAATAACAATGTAATACCATCTACGGCATTAAAAAGTTGGGATATATCTGAAGCAGAAGATGGTTCTGCAGTAGCTTATGTTGAAGATGATGGCACTGGTAATAATACATATAAGTTAACAATTGGTGGACAAGGAGGAGTTGTTGCAAACGAAGACATGTCTTACTATTTTGCATATTTTTCTACTATAACATCAGTTGACTTATCAGCTATGGATACATCGCTAGTAAAAGATATGAATCATATGTTTTATTTCTGTTCTAACCTTAAAGACTTAAATGTAAGTAGTTTTAATACAATTAATGTAAAAAATATGAATCAAATGTTTGAAAACTGTAGATCTTTAACTAACAGTGATTTAAGTAGTTTTAACACTACAAATGTAGAGGATATGGGATTTATGTTTTGTAATTGCCCATTATGGGAAACAGTAGATAAAACTAAATTTTCTGGTAAATATGTTAATGAATGTATGTCATCAGAATAAAAAAAGAGAAAATAAACAATAAAATATAACCTATAAGGTGAAATTTCAAAAAAGAAATCCTTACTTTATAGGTTTTTATAATGTCAAAAATATTATTTATATGGCTGCCTGAGCAAAAAAATTGAGTAAAAATATTGACAATGGGTAAAATATTATTGTAAACTTTACTAGAAAACGTTGATGAAGAGAAGTAGTAATACTCGACTTATAAGAGAAGCTGTGGTTGGTGAAAACAGTTAAGAAAAGTATTAACGAATAACACTTCGGAGTGCTTAAAGAATAAAGTAGACTAAGCCGGGTAGACTCCCGTTAACAAGATAAGCGATTATCATACTTGATAATAAATTGGGTGGTACCGCGGGTAAAAGACTCGTCCCTTAACTGGGATTAGAGTCTTTTTCGTTTTCTAAAGAAAGGACTGATGAATGTGATAACTAAAGAGATGTTGAAAGACTATGCTAAAAAGCTTATGTTTGACATGGATGATAATGAGTATGAAACATTAGAAGATGAGTTTAAAACCATTCTTAAACAAATGGAACTTATTGAAAATATTCCTAATATAAAAAAGACAGAACCATTATTTTATCCATATGTGTCATATGAAGCGAAGCTTAGATGTGATGAGATTAATGAAATGGAGATGCTTTCTGTTAATGAAGTATTAGAAAATACAGAACATCAAGTAAGAGATCAAGTAAAAGTACCAAGGGTGGTGGAAGCGGATGAATTATAGAAAATGTTTAATTAGTGATTTAAGAGAAAATTTGGATAATGGTAGTATAACTAGTGAAGAACTATTTAAAGAAGCAGTTAGTCTTGCTAATAAGTACCAAGAACCTTATAACTGTTTTGTAACTATTTGTGATAAGTTTAAGATGAAGAAAAGAACTACTCCACTAGCAGGTATACCCTATGCTTTGAAAGATAATATTTCTACTAGTAATATTTTAACAACAGCATCTAGTAATATCTTAAAAAACTATGTACCAGTCTATGATGCGACAGTTTATAAGAAATTAAAGAATGCAGGAGCAGTATTAGTTGGAAAAACTGTTTTAGATGAACTTGCTATGGGGGGAACTGGAACAACCGGACATACTGGAATAGTTAGAAATCCTTATGATAAGACAAGAGAAATTGGTGGGTCAAGTGCAGGAAGTGCTGCTGCAGTTGCTCTTGGAATTGTACCCTTTGCCATCGGAAGTGATACTGGTGACTCTATTAGAAAACCAGCTGCTTTTGGCGGAGTGGTTGGCTATAAGCCAACATATGGTTTAATATCTCGGTATGGTTTATTTGCTTTTGCTTCAAGTCTTGATCATGTTGGTTGTTTTGCAAGAAGTGTTAAAGATGTCGCTTTAGTTACTAATACTATTAAAGGATATGATCCTCATGATATGACTACTTATCAAGATGATAGTGATTTACTATCTGGTATTGATGAACCATTAGCAGGTAAAAAGTTATTCTATATCAAAGAAATAGTAGATAGAAGTTTATATAAGGAAGATGATGATGAGTTAATGCAAGTATTAGATAACTTTTATTCACTACTTGAAAGATTAAAGACTAGAGGAGCAGAAATAACAGAAATATCCATTGATAAAGCATTACTAGAAGCAATATATCCTACTTATATGACAATATCTTGTGCCGAAGCAACTAGTAATAACTCTAACTTAACAGGAATTGCTTTTGGAAATAGAGTAGCTAAAGATGATGTAAATAGCCTAATAACTGCTACTAGAACAGAAGGCTTCTCAGAACTTATTAAAAGACGTTTTGTCCTAGGTAGTTATATTTTACAAAAAGAAAATCAAGAGAAACTTTATCTAAATGCTTGTAGAGTTAGAAGATTATTAGTAGATAAATTAACAAATCTTTTTAAAGAATATGATAGCTTAATCTTACCTTGTAGTGGTGGACCTGCTCCTAAGTTTGATGATGATAGTGATAAGCTAAGTGATAAATACCTATTATTAGAAAACCATATGGCACTAGGTAACTTCGGAGGATTCCCATCAATTACTATCCCATCTGGTTTTGTAAATAACTGTCCGATTGGTATTAATCTTACTAGTGGAATAAAAGAAGATAAGAAAGTATTAAATATTGCTAATGAGATAGAGATGTTAACCGGTCTTAAAGGACAAATAGGAGGTGAAGAGTAATGTATGATGTAGTTATTGGACTTGAAGTACACTGTGAATTAGATACGTTATCTAAAAACTTTTCAAGTAGTGAAAATAGTTATACTAAGATTCCTAATATTCACGTTTCACCAGTTGATTTAGGACTACCGGGAATATTACCTGTTGTAAATGAAAAAGCTTGTTATAATGCTTTAAGAACAGCAATGGCTCTTCACTGTGAGAATCCTGATGAGATAATGTTTGATCGTAAGAACTATTTCTATCCAGATCTTCCTAAAGGATACCAAATAACGCAAGTTACTAAACCAATGGGAAGAAACGGTTACTTAGATATATTAGTAGATGGTTCTATCAAAAGAGTATTAATTCATCAGTTACATCTTGAAGAAGACACAGCTAGTCTAGAGCATGATAAGAACTATTCCTTAATAGATTACAACCGTAGTGGTGTACCACTAATGGAAATAGTAACAGAACCATGTCTTACCAGTGCCTTAGAAGCAGTAACCTTTCTAGAAGATTTAAGAGATGTCTTCTTATATCTAGGGGTTAGTGAAGCAAAGACTGATAAAGGTCAGATGAGATGTGATGTTAATATCTCCTTAAAAGAAAAAGGTAGTGATAAGCTAGGTACTAAAGTCGAGATGAAAAATATTAACTCATTCACTAGTGTCAAAGAAGCGATAGAATATGAAATAAAAAGACAAAGTGAAGCCTTAGCTAAGGGCAAGAAGATAATTCAGGAGACAAGACGAATTGATGAGATGGGAAAAACTCACTCTATGCGTGAAAAAGTAGATGCCATTGATTATAAATATTTTGTAGATGCTAACTTACCACCAGTTAAAATAACGGATGCTAAGAAAGAAGAACTAAGAAGTTCTATTCCTAAATTAAAACTAGATAGAATTTTAACTTATCAAAAAGAACTAGGACTAGATTATTATGATGCTTCTATTATTGCTAAAGAAAAAGACTTAGCAGATTACTTTGAAGAGACTGTAAAAGATGTAAAAGATGTAAGCCTAGCTGTTAACTTTATAACAACTAGTATCTTATCAACTTTAAATAAACTAGAAATTACTATTGAAGAGTTGGTAGTAACTCCTTCAATGCTAAGTAGTTTAATAAACTTAGTAAGTAGTGATAAGTTATCACTTGATCATGCTAAAAAAATACTTTATAAAGCAATAGAGTTAAAAACTGATCCTATTAAATTAATAGAGAAAGAAAATTTGTCACAAATAAACGATAAAGATGAATTAATTAAATACATAAAAATAGAGTTTGATAAATATCCTAATCAAGTAGAAAAATATATAAAAGAAGATAATTTATCAGTTATTAATTTCTTTATGGGAAAGGTTATGTCATCTACTAAAAGACAAGCTAATCCCAATATGACAAGAGAATTAATTAAAGAAGAATTAGAAAGGATGAAGATGAATGATTAAAAATATATATCGTGACTGCTATGCTGGTAGTCTTAGAGAAAAAGATATTGATAAAGAAGTAAAAGTAGCTGGTTTCATTGAAAACATAAGAGACCATGGTGGAGTAATCTTTGTTGATTTAAGAGATTACTATGGAACACTACAATTAGTTAGCAATGATGATAAGATGTTCGATGATTTAACAAGAGAGTCATCTGTTACAGTAACGGGAAAGATTCGTAAAAGAGATAGTGATGACTATAATGATCGAATTGAAACTGGTACTATTGAATTATTAGTTAGTTCTATAAAGGTACTAGGTAAGAGTAAGAATGTTTTACCATTTGAAGTTATGACTAGTAAAGATGTATCAGAAGATGTAAGACTAAAGTATCGTTATCTAGATTTAAGAAATCCTAAAGTTAAACAGTCTATTTTGTTTAGAAATAAGGTTATTCACTTTTTAAGAAATTTAATGGAAAGTGAAGACTTTGTTGAACTACAAACTCCAATTTTAACTTCATCATCTCCTGAAGGAGCAAGAGACTTTCTAGTACCTAGTAGAAAATATAAGGGAAAGTTTTATGCTTTGCCACAAGCTCCTCAACAATTTAAACAATTACTAATGTGTGCTGGTTTTGATAAATACTATCAAATAGCACCATGCTTTAGAGATGAAGATGCAAGAAGTGACCGTGTCTACGGTGAATTTTATCAATTAGATTTTGAAATGGCTTTTTCAACTGAAGAAGATGTCTTAAGAATGGGTGAGAAAGTATTTTATGAAACTTTTAGGGAGTTTACTAAAGATAGAGATATATCAGAACCACCATTTATTAGATTAACTTATAAAGAAGCTATGGAAAAGTATGGTTCTGATAAACCGGATTTAAGAAATCCTTTAGTTATAATTGATTTAACAGAAGAGTTTGAAGAGACAGAATTTCGTCCTTTTAGAGGTGTACCAGTTAAAGGAATAAAAGTAGAAAACTTAGCTAGTAAGAGTAATTCTTGGTTTAATGAGGTAGTTGATTATGCCAAAAGTATTGGTATGCCTGGGATTGGTTATTTAAAAGTAAATGAAGATTTATCATTTGCTGGTCCTATTGATAAGTTTTTAACCGAAGATGAACGTGAAGCCTTAATAGATAAAGTTGATCTTAAGAAAGATGATGTCTTATTCTTTATAGCGGATCGTAAGAAATCATTAGAACTAGCTGGTTCTATTAGAATGGAGTTGGGTAGAAAACTTGATTTAATGGATCCTAATAAATATGTCTTTGCTATCATTCATGACTTTCCAATGTTTGAGTGGGATGAAGAAAATGAGTGTTATACTTTCATGCATAATCCATTTAGTATGCCAAAAGATGGAATGAAAGGACTTGATCAAAAAGTTGAAGACATTCTAGCTTACCAATTTGACTTTGTTTGTAATGGTGTAGAACTATCTAGTGGAGCTGTTAGAAACCATGACTTAGAAATCATGAAAAAAGTCTTTGCTATAGCAGGTTATGAGGAAGAAGAAATCGAAAAGAGATTTAAAGCTTTATATGAAGCTTTCCAATATGGAGCACCACCTCATGCAGGTATGGCTCCTGGACTTGATCGTATTCTAATGATGCTTTTAGATGAAGACTCTATTAGAGAGACGATAGCTTTCCCAATGAGTGCTTCAGGAAGTGATATCTTAATGAATGCTCCAAGTACTGTTACAGAACAACAATTAAGAGAAGTACATATCAAAGTAAGAGATTAACTGTGGATGATTCTATAGTTTTTTTCTTTGTATAAAAAAATAACATTCATCAAAATCTACTTATCTTATCTTTTTCTAAAAACTAATTGCTTTATCAAAAAAAATATATTAGAATAAGTATATAAGATAGGAGTGGAAGAAAAAATGAAAGAAAAAAGAAGAGAAAATATCATTATTGTTTCTATAGTAACTGTTGCAATAATAGTATTGGCTGTAGTATTACTAAATAATAGTAATGTATTCAAGAAAAGCTCAAATACTACTTCAAAAACACAGGATGCAAAACAATATGAAAGTTTCATTAATGAGTTATCTAATTATGTGGAAAACTCAGACCCTAACAAGGATTATGATACAACTAAATCAGACTTTGTAACAGAGGTTGTTGATTTACAAAAGAAGTATCAAGACAGTACAGGAGTAAGTTATGCTGCTAATACTTTGATTAATGATACCAATACTACCACTACTAATAATACTGGTGATTTTTTAGGCTCTATTGGTACTAAATTATCAGAACTTTTAAAGAAAGTCTTTAAAACTACTGATCCTTCAACAGTTTTAACTCTAAGTTCAGAAACTGTATGTCAAACTAAATCAATTGATTCAAAATATTGTCTTAACAATTTAAGTGCTAAAGTTTATTTATCTGATGCTAAATCTGATAAATGGGTTATCCTTATTCATGGAAATGCTATGAATGCTAAACAAATGTTTAATGCAACTGGTAAAATGTATACCGATAATGGTTATAACGTTTTAGCACCAGATTTAAGAGGAGCAGGAGATAGTGGTGGAAGTGTTGCCATGGGTTACCTTGAAAGTTTAGATGTTTATGATTGGATAAAAGACTTAAATAATAATTATCAAACAAGATATGGAGTATCAACTGCTCCTAGCACAATAATAGTACATGGCGTATCACTTGGTGGTGCTACTACCTTGCAAGTTGCAACTAATCCTGATATAGCTGCAGCAAACGGAACTAGTCCATACACTAAAAACTTAACAGATTTAAAGGTAAAAGGATTTGTTGATGACTGTGGTTATACTTCAATGACTGGTATAATAACAGGAATGCTATCAAATGGAAGTAGTACGCAAACATCTACTATTACTAGTTGGATCGATGTAGATAAAAGCCAATTCTTTAACACTGTTCAAAGTGAAGCTAAAGATTTAAACATAGATGCTTTAAAAGATTATGACTTTAATAGTGTTACTTCAAATGGGAACATAAAAGATTACTTAGAAAAATTTAGTAATTCCTTTAACCAAGTAGTCGATCAAAATAAACAAACATTACCTGATGGTTCAACTGAGTATACTGTGCCAAACGTTGATCAAGATACAGTAAGAAACTTCCTTAGTGGTTTAAAAAGAACGGATGCTTCTACTAACAACTATACAGCTAGTAAAATGACTAATAGTACATTATTATCATCTAATCTTACCGATACCTTAGTTAAGAAAGCCTTAATGAAATTAGTAGGAATTGGTTTGACTGATGATAACTATGATAAATATTCAAATATATTTTCAGCAGGTAGAAGATTTCCAGCTGGAAGTAAAGTTGTAATCATTCATGGAACATCAGATACAATAGTACCACATAGTAATTCTGATGTAATTGCTAACCATCTATTAACAACAAATGATGCAAATTTACTTTATAAGTGGGATGTAGATGGAGCTCCGCATGCTTTCATCGTAGTAGGATCTCACAAAACAGAGTACACAAATCTAGTTAAAAACTTTTCATCTTGTGTAGCTGATTCTAGTAATTGTAGTAAATTCTCGTCTTCTGATACTACTGCAGCATTAAAATAAGAAAGTAATAATTTAATAAAAGGGTGGTGTCATAATGGACAATAATTTAAACAATCTCTATAATAATATTGGAGTTAAAAATGATAAAATGAAACTACCTGATATAAAGATAGAACCAGTTATCGAGAAACCTAAAGTTAGTAATAAGCCAATGAAATTTACAATAACTATGTTTGAAAATGATGAACTAATTGACATTTGTCTAAATGATTTTAATAAAACAAAAATAACTTTTGGAAGAGGAGAAGAAAATGACATTACACTTTCTTCTTCCCTTGTTTCTTTAAAACATGGTTATTTTGAACTTATTAATAATGAATTAAAAATATATGATAATAATAGTAAAAATGGCTTACTTGTTAATAATGTTCAAATTAAGAGTACAAGTTTAAAAGATGGTGACTCAATAAAAATAGATAATGTCTTCGAACCACTATATAATGGTGTAATAATGATAGTTACAATAGGTGAGAAAGAAAGCACTTGGTTACAATATAACTTAAATGGTAAAGACTTAACTACAATAGGAAGAGGAAATGACTGTGATATAGTACTTGATCGTATTTCTATTTACTCACATCATGCTAAAATTACTAAACACAAGGACAAATATTATCTCAGTGGTTATTCTAATGATGGTGGTATTATATTAAATGGTTTTACTTTAAGGGAATCAGAAGCTTTAAAAGATAGAGATGTAATCCTAATTAATAATATCAAACTTATTTATAATAGAGAAAAAATTATTTATCAGATGAATGATACTGGTGTAACTTTAGAAGCGATTGATATAGTAAAAACAGTCAAAGTAAAAGGCAAGAAAAAAGATATAGCTTATCATGTTAATTTTGAAGCAAGACCAAAAGAATTTATTGCCTTTGTAGGTGGCAGTGGAGCAGGTAAGTCAACTTTTTTAAAATGTATAAGTGGAGTAAATAGACCAACTAGTGGTAAAGTACTTCTTAATGGAGAATCACTATTTAGTAACTACCAAGTTTTAAAAAACTTGATAGGTTATGTTCCTCAAGAGGATATAGTTTTTGATGATTTAACATTAATTGATATGTTAAGATATGCAGCTAATCTTAGAATGCCAGATGATGCTACATATATTGAAAAAGAAAATAGAATAAATGCTGTATTAGGAATAGTAGAACTATCTGATAAAAAAGATGTCATGATTAGGAGTCTTTCTGGAGGACAGAGAAAAAGAGCTTCTATTGCTATAGAGCTTATTGCTGATCCTAAACTATTCTTTCTTGATGAACCAACAAGTGGACTAGATCCTGGTACCGAAAGAATTATAATGAAAACTTTAAGAAAAATGGCTAATAGTGGAAAAACTATAATATTAGTTACTCATAATACCTTAAACCTACATCTATGTGATAAAGTGGTTTTTTTTGGAAGAGGTGGTAAACTCTGCTTTGATGGAGCACCAGAAGATGCTTTAAAATTTTTTAATGTGACAGATTTTGTTGATATTTATAATTTACTAAACGATAATAGTGATAATTGGTATAAGAAATTTAAAGAATATAATAATAAAAAAGAAATAGTTGAAGATAAAATTAAAGATGAAAGGCAAGATACTAAATCAAAATTCAGTCTAAGAACAAATCATAAATCATTCTTTAAACAATTTATTACTTTATCTAAAAGGCAATTGAAAAAGCTATTTAATAATCAACAGCAATTAGTGTTATTACTTTTTCAAGCTCCACTTATTGCTTACCTTTTATCATTAATAGTAACTAAAAACTTATTCTACTCTTATGAGGAAACTAAATCCATCTTATTTTCTATTGCTACTTCTGCTGTTTGGTTAGGTTTACTTAATTCTATTCAAGAAATATGTAAAGAGAGAGTAATTCTTGAAAAAGAATATATGGCTGATTTAAAATTATCATCTTATCTTGCTTCAAAAGTATTTTATTTATGTCTTTTGGCAATAGCTCAGTCCATACTTTTTGTAGGTGTATTTAATATATTTGTAGATGTTCCACAAAATGGAGTGATTTTTCCTTGGAAAGTTGAAACCATTTTAACTGTTTTCATAACTATTATTTCAGCATCTTCCATTGGCTTAGTAGTATCAACGTTTTCTAAAAACTCATCCGTTGCTCTTACTTATGCTCCTATCCTTCTAGTACCACAATTATTATTTTCTGGTATGCTGTTTCCTTTAGAAGGGGCAGTAGATGTAATATCTAACTTTATCCTATGTAGATGGTCTGTTGAAGCTTTGGGTACTACCAATGACCTAAACAGTTTAGTATCAGCTATTCAAGAAATTATTCCAGGATATGTAAGAGATGCTGAAACTTATTATACCTTTACTGCTGCTCATTTTAGAATGGATTTACTAATTATATTGTTAATGATGATCATTTTAATGGGAGCAGGTTATATTATTTTAAAAAAGCAACTAGGAAGTGGTAAGTAATATGATAAAAGTATATAAAAATGAATGGACTATCATAGAGAAAGTAGGAGAAGGAACAACTGGAGAAGTTTATAAAGCTGTTAATAAAAAAGGTGAGTATTCTGCAATCAAGCATATAAGTTTGCCTAAAAATGATAAAGAAATAGATGAATTAATTAAAAATAGAGTTATAAAATCTTATGCTGAAGTAAATAATTATTACGAAAAAATAGTTTCTGATATTGAACAAGAAATAGATATAATGAAGAAACTAAATGATACCAATCGAACTATTAAGTATTATGATTCTTATTTTTTAAAGAAAGAAGATACTAGTGGTATAGATATTTATATAAGATATGAATATGCTAAAGATATTTTAAAAGAGTTTAGTAATAAGACAGTTGATGTTAATGAAGTAATTAACTTAGCTAAAGAAGTCTGTAGCATTTTAGATAAATGTTTATCTTTAAATATAGCTCATAATGATATAAAACCAGCTAATATTTTTATAACCAATGATGGTAAATATAAACTTGGTGACTTTGGAGTAGCTACTAGTTTTGATAATAATAAATTAGAATCTATCGGAACACTAAGTTATATGGCTCCAGAAGTATATAATAATAAAAAAGTAAATAAAACAAGTGATTGTTATTCGCTCGGAATCGTAATGTATCAATTAATAACTGGTAAGTTACCATTTCCTGATATGGAAACAAAATTAAGTGGTGTTGAAGTACCAATAATTGAAAAACTAGATAAAAGATTGATGACTATTATTAGAAAAGCAACTGCTTTTAAAGAGGAAGAAAGGTATAAAGCACCTTTGGAAATGTTAAATGATCTTTCTTCTTTACCAAGACTTACTTATTCAAATACTAAAAAGTATAATCCTAGTAATGCTAAAGAAAAAACTTTAGGGATATATGAAGCTTTAGAAGAACAAAAAGGATTAAAAGGGGCTATTAGAAATAACAAATCATTAGAAAAATTTAAGAATAGTGCCTTATTCTATAATGTTAAAGAGTTCTTTTCTAAACATACAGTTATTAAGTTAGGAATAGTTATACTTATCTTAATACTTGTTTTATTCCTTTCAATAAGGGCCTTTATGCTTAATAGAAAATGTAGGACAGGCTATGTTAATGATCGAGGTATGTGTGTAAAAGGTTATTATTATTGTAAGGAAGGATTTTCATTAAATAGTAATAACAAATGTCAAAAGACAGTTAAATCAACAGATGCTAAGGTTAGTTATAATTGTAAGAAAGGTTATACTTTAAATGATGGTATATGTGTTAGTGATGATGTAAGAGATCCAAAATATGTTTATAAATGTGCTGATGGTTTCACTTTAAACGGAACTAAATGTTCAAGGGAAGAATCTGCTGATGCTGCTTTGATTTATACATGTCCTTCTCAGTATGTTTTAGTTGATGACCAATGTTTAACAGTTGCTAATGTTACCCCTAGTGTTAGCTACACTTGTCCTAATAATTCTTATACATTAACAGGTACTACATGTACTAGTCAAGGCTCTAATAAAATAGCTGCTTCTGTTAGGTATAGTTGTGATGCTAATGGAACTTTAAGTGGTACTTCTTGTATTTATAAAACATCACCAAGTTATAGTTTTGGTTATTATCCAAGATGTTATACGGGTACTTATAATTATATGGACAGAATGTGTCATTATACTAAACAAGCTAATATTAGTTACTACTGTCCAAATGGAACATTAGATGGAAATAGTTGTGTTATTGGTTCTAATAATGTAATTCAGGCTACTAAAAAATATACTTGTCCTAGTGGTTATACTTTAGCAGGTACACAGTGTGCTAAAACAAGTGGTGTAAAAGCAACACCTAAATACATGTGTACTGATGATACTGAATTAAGAGGTAGTAAATGCTATGCTACTATTACGACAGATGCTGTTGGTATGTATAGTTGTGATGATGGATTTGTTATTAGTGGTACTAAATGTTTGAAAAATGACTTTCCAAGAGCTAGTAAAAAGTATACTTGTTCTAAAGCTTATACTCTAAATGGTGGTAAGTGTGAGAAGTATGAAATTATTAATGCTAAAGTTCATTATGCTGATAAGAAATAGTTAAAAAGGAAAGAGAAAAGATATGAATAAGAAAAAACAATTAATTATATCAATTGGACTAGTCTTAATACTAGTTCTAATGATAGTAGGAATCAGTTATGCAGCTTTTCAGTATACAGGACTAGGTAAGAAGGAAAATACTATTACAACAGGTGCAATTACGATGAAATATACAGAGACTACTAATGTTATTAATATGACAGGAGCCCTACCAACTACTGATAAGACTGGAAAAGTAAGATTAACCGAAGGAGAGTATTTTGACTTTACCTTATCTAGTACAATTCAAGGTACAGAAAATATTAACTGGGAAATAGCAGCCGAAGATGTAACAACAGGTGATAAAAAAATAGATGGTAAATATATAAAACTTTATTTAACTAGTCTAAGTGATGATGGCACTGAAACGGAGGTAATGGCTCCTAGGGTTTATTATAATGATTCATTAGCAAATACTTATACAGGAAGGCCTGCTAATATGATGAGTCTAATTAAAGGAACAATGACAGCAAGTGAATCTAAAAAATATCGTCTTAGAATATATGTAGATGAAGATTATAACCCACAAGGAGATGGAGGAGATTTATCATTTAGTATAAAGATAAATGCTTATGGTAAGACAGGTGATATAATGCCAAACTTCACAGTATCGCAAACATTACTATCAATGGGATTAGGCTCAAAAGGTAGTTTTGATACAAGTGATACTGAACAAACGTTTATTACAGGAACTGATCCAAATAACTATATCTGGTATAGTGGAAAATTATGGAGAGCAGTATCAATTGATCCATCTGATAACTCTGTAAAATTAGTTACTCAGGAAAGTGTATCATCAATTCCATATAATGCAACTGAAAATTCATCATTTCAAGGTAGTTATATGGAACAGTGGTTAAATGATACAAGTGTAGATGGATTCTTAGGTAACTTAAGAGAATCAGATAAATTTATTAAAACAGATAGTGTTTGGAATGCTACTATGACAACAGAAACAACTAAACCAGAGAAAACTACCATGGTAACTGATGCAGTTGGTTTACTAAATCTTTATGAATTTATAATGAGTTGTAATAATGTTAGTTTACAAACAGGATATTTGGCCAAGGGTAAAATAACTTGGTTTACTTTAACTCCTGCCTCTACTGATAAAATTATAACAATTTGTATTAGTATAGGTCCTAAAAATAACTTATTACGTTATTCAATTAAATCTAAAAGTGATAGTTCAGCAGCTATTAGACCATCTATAAATTTAAAAAATGATGTTAAGATTGCAAAAGGCAATGGAACAGTTAATAATCCTTACAGGCTGGAAGGTGATAATGATACTAAAACATCGGGTACGTTACTTTCAACTAGATATAGTGGAGAATATATAAGCTTTGGGACAGGAGAAAATAATTTATATCGAATAGTAAGCCATGAAAATAAAACTGGCACTAAAATAACAAGTGCTAATGTATTAACTGAAAATAGTGTTAAAAAGTCAATATATTTTGGTAACAATACAACTTTCTCAAAAGATAGTATAGTAGGTTCATTTTTAAACAATGAATATTTGACAAATGAAAAATATTTAACAAGCAATCAGATAAATATGATTGAAGAGAATAGTACTTGGTATATTCCAAAATTCAATCTCGGCGCAAACTATAAATTAGCAAAATATCAAGATACTAGTCTAACTGAATTATCAAGTGAAACGGCTACTGCCACAATAGGTTTATTAAGAATGGGCGAGTTGATGACTAGTAAAGATGATGATACTATTTCTTATACTAATACATGGCTTTTAACACCTTATACTGATAATATGGTATGGTTTATAATGAGTGATGATAGAGCTGATGCATATATATCCAATAAAGTACAGCAAGGCATCAAACCTGCTATGAATCTAAAAAGTAATGTAGTAATAACAGGTGGAGATGGTACTAAGAGTAATCCGTTCAGCGTAAAGTTAGGTAACTAGATAATTAATAGAAAAAAGCTTAAAAATTAAATGCTTTTTTCTTTTGTACTTTAAAGTTATGTGGTATACTTATCTTATGATAGGAGGATAGGAAAGAGTCTATGAATATTAGAAAAATTAGTACTAAGAATTTAGTACGAATACTAGTAGTTTTAATTGTTTTAATAGGTGGAATCTTTGCTAAGAAAACATTAACATCTTATGCTTTATTAGAAAATAGTGAAGCCCCTAGTAAATTAGTTACTAGTACAGGTAATGTTGTGTCCGATAGAGTAAGTCTTTTTGATGACTTAGAAGGTAATGAAGCTATTTCATTAGTACCTTTCTATGGAACAGATGATAATGGTAATAAATATACCGTATATTGTCTTGAGAAAAGTAAAGACTTTGCTCCAAATCAGACAGTAACTAAAGTTGATACACCACTTGATGATGGCTACACTTATATAATAAAAAATGGTTATCCTAATAAGAGCTTAACAGGAAATAATAAAAATGATAATTATTTAACGCAAATAGCAGTATGGCTCTATCAAGATAGATCAGCAGGTGTAAGTGATACTACAAATGGAGTGCTTACTGCTAATCAAAAAAGTTCAATTAAGAAAAGTAGTTATTACTCTGTAATTAATAAATTAGTAACAGGAGCGATGAATGCTAAAAACACTACTAATATTACTAATCCGACATTTAGTGTAAGTAGTGGAACATTATCTACTGATAGTGATAATACTTATCTAATCAGTAATGTCATGAGAATAACTTCTAATACTGATGAGTTTATTAATTATAAAGTAGTCGCTTCTAGTAGTGATATTTTAGCAAGTGATATAGAAGTACTTGATGAAAATAATAATGTAATAACTACTAATAGTGCTATAGCTAAAGATAAAGGCTTTAAAATTAGAATACCTTTAGCAAAGATAAAGAAAGCATCTGTTATTAATATTGATATTATTAACAACTATAAAGATTATAAGACCTATGGTTATGAACCACCAGAGGGCATGAAAGATACAATGCAAAAGTCGTTTGTATCCTTACTGGCTGCTAATGTAACATCTAAACAAATATCTACTAGTCTTAATATGCCAGTAGGAAGTATTACTATTAATAAAATAGATAGTACTACTAATAATAACTTAGCTGGAGCTAATTTTACTATTAAGAGATTAGCAACTAATGAAATAGTAGATAGTTTTACTACAACAACTACAGCACATGTAACATCTAACTTGTTACCAGGTAATTATGAAATTACCGAAACAGCTGCTCCTAGTGGTTATTATATAACAGATAAGACAACTAATATAACAATAACAAGTAATGAGTTAAATAAAACTAAAACAATAACTAATAGTCAAGCAGAAGTATCAATTAGAAAGATAGATAGTGTTAGTAAACAAGTAGTAAGTGGGGCAGTCTTGAAAATAGTAAATAGTGCTAATCAAACAGTAAAAACTATTACTACTACAAATGACTATACTAAAATAACTGGTCTTTCACTTGGAACTTATAAAGTAGTAGAAGTAACTGCTCCTGATGGTTATATCGTAAATACTACGGCAAAGGAATTTACTTTAAGTAGTACTAATCCAAAGGTAACTTTAGATTATGCTGATCAACAAAACGAAACAATTATCGTTAAGAAAGATGCTAAGACTAATACTATTTTAGCAGGTGCTACTTTGAAAGTTATTAATAAAGATACTAGTGAAGTAATTGACACTTTTGTAACAACAACTACAGGTCACAGTATAAAAGGATTAAAAGCTGGTACCTATAAAGTTATCGAAGAAGCTGCTCCTAGTGGTTATACTAAGAGTGATGCCACAGTAGAATTTACTATTAGTAATAATCAAACTGAAGTACAAACAGTAACATTCTATAATAGTACTAATCAAATAAGTATTACTAAAGTAGATGCTGATACTAATGAAGTTCTTGCTAATGCTAAGTTTAATATCTTAAATAGTAATAATCAAATAGTTAAAACATTTACTACGACAAAAGAAGCATATCTTTTAGATAAATTAGCAGTAGGTAAGTATTACTTAGAAGAGATAGCATCTCCTAGTGGATATGTTCTTAATAAAGAAAAAGTAGCTTTTGAAGTAACTGCTACTACTAATAATCTACAAGTAGTATTTAAAAATAAAAAGAATGGTTTAAAACTAGGTAAGATAGATGCTACTACTAAAGAATATCTGGCAGGGGCTAAAATGAAGCTTACTGATAGTGATGGTAAAACAGTAAAAGAATTTACTAGTGAGAGTAATTTAACTACTATTACTGGTTTAAAAGTAGGTACTTACTATTTAGAAGAGATAGAAGCACCTAATGGTTATATAAAAAATACTACTAAGAATAAAATAGTTATTACTAATACATCAGATGAAGTAACTTCTACTATTGAAAATAAAAAGATAAAAGTAAGTTTAAGTAAAGTAGATGCTGATACTAATAAACAAATAGCAGGAGTATTATTTGAGTTACTAGATAGTTCTAAGAACGTGATAGAAACATTTACTACAACTGATACTAAAACAGATATTTCTTCTTTAAAATCATTAAAAGAAGGAGATTATTACTTAAGGGAAAAAAGTACTAAAGATGGTTATGTACTAGATAATAGTTTACATAAATTTACTATAAATAGTAGTAATTATGACTTTACCATTACTTTAAAAAACAAATTAAATGAAGTAAGACTAGGTAAGATAGATGCTAAGACTAAGAAATATATTAAAGGAGCTACTTTAAAATTAAGTAGTGTAACTTATAGTGATTTTGAACCAGTGACATTTGTATCAGAAGAAAATGCCACATCTATTAAAGGATTAAAAGTTGGTAAATATATCTTAGAAGAAGTAAAAGCCCCAGAAGGTTATGTTACTTCTAATTCAAAAATATACTTTGATGTAACTAGTAGTGGTGAGGTTAAGACAGAAACTATTAAGAATGATATATTATCTATTAGTGTTAATAATAAAAAAGTAACTGTTAATGCTAATAAAGGTTATTCATTTACTATATATAATAGTGATGGTACTAAAGTAGAAGAGTTAACTATTAAGGATAGTAGTATTACAAGTAAGGAACTTTCTAATGGTAATTATTACTTGAAAGAAACAAAGACTCCAGATTCAGTTGCTTTAAACTCTAATTTAGTTTATTTTACAATAGATGATAATAAAGAAATGTCTATTAACTTTACTAATGATTTTACTAAAGTATATATAAGTAAAAAAGATATGGCAAATAGTGAGGAAATTGAAGGAGCTTCTTTAACCCTTACTGATAAGAATGGTACGGTTGTTAAAGAATGGACTTCCTCTAAAGATCCTTATTACATTGAAAGATTACCAGTTGGTGTATATACCTTAAAAGAAGTAGTAGCTCCTAAAGGATATGTTTTAAATACTTCAACAGTAACTTTTGAAGTTAAGGAAACAGGAGATATTCAAACAGCTACGATGTTTAATACAAAACCACTAGAAGATGTACCTAATACTTCTAAAAAGACAGGTATTTTCTATACAGTTGGTACTATTATTACTTTAATTGGTGTATCAATACTAGCTATATACTTAAAAAAAAGTAAGACTCTAGGTTAATTCTAGAGCTTTATTTTTTTGGACGGAGTAAAAATATGATGTAATTGACAAATTATTAATAAAGTGGTATAATTTATACACATTAACGAGGGGGGATATGAATATGAGAAATCTAAAAGTTAATGATTTTGTACTTAACGGAAAATATGCCATATATAAATTAGGAAATGCATCTGTTGATAATCTTCGAATTTTAGATACTGGCAAACAATACGGATGCATGAATACTGGTAAGAATTTTTATCCTGAAGGATTAAGTTTCGAAGAGAGAAAGGCTTTGTTCTTAGAACATAGAAGATTAGCTAGTGCCTCTTATAATGAAGAATTTGATCCGAAAAAATTTTATATGCCAAGTCAAAACAAAGAAGGTAAGGCAGTAGAGTTAACTAGATCAATGGTTGAAGCTTATGAAGATGGTTGGGACTTAGATATACCTGGTGATATTTTAGTGATTACTAAAGATTTACCAGGCGTTGTAGCAGGTTTCCCAGTTGCTGATTGTCCAGTATTAATTGCTAGTGACTTGAAAAATGGTGTTACAGCAACAGCACACTGTGGGGCAGAAATGATAGATAATTATCTACCAAAACTTACAATCGAATCTTTACAAAGTAAATACGATAGTAAACTAGATGATATTTACGTTTATATAGGTGCTCATGCCGGTAACAACTGGACTTACGACTCTATGCCTAAATGGGCTAAGGAATCATTCTGGGAAGAAACTGGTGCTATTAAAGAAAAGGAAAATGGAGAGTTTAAAATTGATTTAAGAAAAGCTTTACTTTATCAATTGAATCCTAATGATTTTGAAACATTTATAGTAAATAATGATGATACTATAACTAATCCAAATTACTATTCTAATAGTGCTTCAAGAAATGATAAATCTAAAGCAGGAAGACAGTTTATAGGAGCATACTATAAGAAAAGATAATAAAAGGCGATCAATAAATGATCGTCTTTAATATTCTTTCTGTATTTTTAAAATTATACTTAGCTATTTCCTTAAGTTTTTCTTCTCCATACTTTTCTACTACTTCCTCGCCGACTTTATCAACTTCTTTAGAAGCTCCCTTTAAAAGAGGTATATGAATACTATCTGATAATTTATCAAATTCTTTTAAGAAAATATATCTACTAATAATAGAAGAAGCAGCAACAGCAAGATTTTTATCTTCAGCTTTAGTCATAAAAGTGATACCTCGTTGAATTTCTTTAGCATCATTTAGATATTCATAATACCTTTTTTCTCTTGCAAATTCATCTACAATAATATAATCAACTTTTGGATTAACTTCATGCATCAACTGATATAAAACCTTATTATGCATAATAGCTTTTATTTTATTCATATTAAAATCTTTGGTATAATTTTTATTATAATCAATATTATTTAAAATAAGACTACGGTAGGTTAGTTTTTTAGCAAGAATAGGAGCATTAGCTAAGATAAATTCATCAGTTAGCTTTTTACTATCTCTAATACCTAAATCTTCTAAAAACTTAACTTCTTCTTTTGGAACATAAGTAGCTGTTACTACTATGGGACCGAAATAATCACCAGTACCAACCTCATCACTACCAACGGAAGAACAATTGTGATACTTATTATCATTAGCATTAACTTTAGGAGTAGATTCTATTCCATCCATTTCTTTCCACATAGCAGCATCAACATCAGCACTCT